>CAKPAL010000029.1 GCA_934132925.1 uncultured Bacilli bacterium | reverse complement strand
AAATATATGATATCATTGATATTGTCTTATGGCGGAATTGGTGAAGTGGTTAACACGGTGGATTGTGGTTCCATTATACGTGGGTTCGATTCCCACATTCCGTCCCAGATAGTAATTTAACTAACTTATTCATTTAAGTTAGTTTTTTTATTTCATTTTTTAAACTATATATAAAATAAGTATAGCTGATACATAAAAATATAAATAAAATAACATAAAAGCACCATAATAATAAAGAGGTGTATATATAAATGAATAATAAAATAATAAATAAACTAAAAGAAGAAACTAATAATAGTAGTTATATAATATATAGAGAAAAATATATAAAAAAAATAAAAGTAGATATAATATATAACGAAGCATTAACAGATCAAGATAAAATGTCTAATTATATATATAGAAGTCTAGACTATATTGATAGCATATATAAAGGAAAAGATTCATTATATGATGTCATAAAAAATAATATAAGTAATATCAAAATAAAAGAAATAAAAAACTATGAAGATATCTGTAAATATTTAAATAATGGATTTGTAATACTCCTAATTGAAGATGATTACTCACTAGCCTTAGAAGTAAAAAAGAATCTAACAAGAAGTATTGAAAAACCAATGACCGAAACAACCATCAGAGGAGCTATGGATGCTTTTACTGAGAATATTGAAATCAATATAGGATTAATAAAAAGAAGATTAAAAACTAATAAATTATGGAATAAAGATTTAGAATTAGGAAAATATACTAAAAATAAAATAAGTATATTAACTATTGATGGTATAACAAATAATGATATTAAAGATAATATTATAAGCAAATTAAATAATATAGAAATAGATAGTATTACTGATACCGGAACTCTAAAACATCTAATAGAAAAAGAAACAAAAACAATCTTTCCTACTACCATTACTACTGAAAGACCTGATAAAGTAGTATCGGCTCTATTAAATGGTAAAACAGTCATACTAGTAGATAATTGTCCCTTTGTTTTAATTATGCCCGTTGATATAAATGATTTCTTTCTATCACAAGATGATAAAGATGCCAATTATATCAATAATTCCCTAACAAGAATACTAAGATATTTATCTTTCTTTATAACCATATTAACTCCTGGTGTCTATATTGCCTTAACAACCTTCAACCAAGAAATGATACCTTTAGAACTCCTTACTAGTTTTGCTTCCCAAAGAAGTACCGTTCCCTTTCCAGCTTTCTTTGAAGCCCTTCTGATGTTTATATCATTCGAAATATTAAGAGAAAGCGATTATCGTATTCCAAATGTTTCTAATTCTGCCCTTTCCATAGTAGGAGCTCTAATATTAGGTGAAGCCGCAGTTAACGCTGGTATAGTCTCCCCCATTATGATTATCATAGTAGCTATTACTGCTATTAGTGCCCTAGTAATAGTAGAACCAGAACTAACCGCAGCCATTAAATGGTATCGTATTTTATTTATGCTAGGTGGGACAACTATTGGTATTTTTGGTATCTTTATCATTTTTATATTTTTTATTACCAATCTATGTAGTATAAAATCCTTTAATAAATCATATATGATGCCTTTTACACCAATATCCGAAGAAATAAAAAATAGTATCATCAAATTCCCATTAACTAAAAGAAACAAAAGAAATAAATACCTAACAAACAATATCATAAGGGAGGTAACTAATGAAAAAAATTAAATACCTATTACTATTAATACTACCTATATTAAGTGGCTGCTACAACTATCGAGAATTAAATGAATTAGGTATAACAACCGCTGTTAGTATTGATTATCAAGATGATAACTTCCATGTAATTGCAGAAGTCGTAAATCCAATTAAACAGCAGGATGCCTCAAGTAGTAATAATTCACCATTTGTAAATTATAGTAGTTCAGCATCTACTCTACAAAACGCCTTTCGTAATATAGTCTTAGAATCTCCAAGGCAACTGTATGCTGCCCAATTAGAAATAATTGTCTTAAGTGAAGAAGTAGTAAGTAATCATCTCGAAGAAGTATTGGAATATTTCGCTAGGAATCCAGAAACGAGAACAGAAATAAAAATAATTGTTGCTAAAACCGAAGAAAGTACTAAAGGTATAACTTTGCAAACTCTTCTAACAAGTTTTTCTTCTTCAAATATTCTAAAATCCCTAGAACTACAAAATAAAGTTCTAGGTACAACTTATCCTGTAACTTTAAATGAATTATTAAATATGTATATAAATCCCTATGAAGAAGTCATCTTACCATCCATGATTCTCTATGGCAATCCAGAAATTGGCGATGAAAAAGAAAACATAACAACATCAACTCCTGAAACCAGAGTCGAAATAAGTGGTACTACTATTACTAAAGATAACCAAGTACTAGGTTATTTAACTAACGAAGAATCAAAAATATTAAGCATAATCAATGGTAAAGTAAGTGAATTTTTAATAACTACTAATTATAATAATGGATATATCGTCTTTGAACCAAATAGAATAAAAATAAAAAAAGAACTAGATATTAAAAATAATATCATTAAAATAAACATATCAGGTTATTCTAAAATTAAGGAAGTAGATACATATATTAACTTAAAAGATCCAAAAGAAATAAAAAAACTAAATAATAACCTAAATAAAGAAATTGAAAATAACATAAAAAAAACATTCAATTATATTAGAGAAGAATATAATACTGACATATTTGGCTTTCAAGAACTATACTATAAAACTAACCATAAATATTTTAAACAACATTGCACCAATTGGTACGAAGAAATATATCCTAAAATAAAACTAGAAGTAACATCCAATATAAAACTATATGAAAAAGGAAACACACTAGGAGGCCTAAAATATGAAAGAGAAAATAAATAATCTTGAACTATCTAGCACCATATTTCTCATCTTATTCTCATGTACTATTGGTATAGCTCCTTACATAACCATCGAGATTGCTGGTATTAATTCTTATATCGGAATACTAATTGGAACCATTATTGGACTAATACCACTTCTAATGTTTATCTATATTTCTAATTATGAAATAGATAAACCACTCTATATCAAAACAAAAATAATCTTTGGTAAAGTTCTAGGTACTATTATTAATATTATTCTAATAATACTATATCTTATACTAGCCACTACCATTCTATTTAACACTAGTAACTTTATCATATCACAATATTTAACAGATACACCTATTATTCTTGTAACTATAATATTTGCTTTAACTGGTTATCACGCCATAAATAAAGGAATTAATACTATTACTAAAACCAGTTTAATATATACCATAATTATCATCGTATTATTTATACTAGCTACTATTGGATTAATTCCAGAAATAGAACTAGATAATCTAAAACCCATTTTAGAATATGGTATCAATAAACCTTTCATCGCGGGTCTAACCTATAGTTTAATCTTAACTATTCCAATAAGTAGCCTTATGTTAATACCTAAAAACAATATTGATAACTATCACAAAACCACTAAATATATCATTATAACTTATCTAATTACATCAATCATGATTTTCTTTATGGCTATCGTAACAAGTACTTGTCTAGGAAGATATCTTCTAATTCAATATCAATACCCTGTTTACATGACTCTAAAAAGAATATCTATCTTTGGTTTTATTGATCGTATTGAAAATTTTTTATCTATTGAATGGATATTAAGTTCTTTTATAGCTTACACTATTCCATTATGTTATATTAAAGATACTATAACGAATAAAAATAATAATAAAATAATAAATATTTTAATTATAACAATAACAATTATATTATCCATAACAATATTTAAAAATAATACTAGTTTTAATCATTATCTAGATAGTACTTATCCTTATATACTATTAATTACCTTAATTATATATATAATAATATTTATAATAATTATAATAAAAAAAGTATTAAAAAGAAAAAATAGAATATAATAATAATACAGTAAGATAAATTACTGTTTAGATATAGAGATTACTTATGTAGTCTCTTCTTTTATTACATTAGCCCATACACTAATAAAAAGAAAACATAACATATTAGTGTGGAGTTGATTAATAATGTTAACATTTTTAGAACAACAAAGTCCTATATTGCTTGCTTTCTTTGCTACTTTATTTACCTACAGTATAACATTACTTGGAGCCGCTATTGTATTTTTTTTCAAAAAAGTAAAAAAGAATATCATGGATGCCATGCTTGGAATAGCAGCAGGTATCATGATCGCAGCTTCTTTCTTTTCATTAATTGAACCAGCCCTTAAAATGGCAGAAAGCCTTAAAATGATACCATGGATTATAGTAACGATTGGATTTATATCAGGAGGATTGCTTTTATTTGTTGGAGATAAAATATTTACAAAATTAGAAAAGAGAATAGCAAAAAATAAAGATAATAATAAAGAAGGAACAAGTCTAAAAAGATGTATAATGTTAATTCTTTCAATAACCCTTCATAATATACCAGAAGGCTTAGCTGTTGGAGTTGCTTTTGGTGGTATTGCTTATGGTATTGAAGGAGCAACATTAAGTTCTGCTATTATGATTGCCTTAGGTATTGGTATTCAGAATTTCCCAGAGGGAACCGCTGTCAGTGTGCCATTAAGACGTGAAGGACTAAGTAGAAAAAAAGCTTTCTTCTATGGACAATTAAGTGGACTTGTTGAGCCAATATCTGGTGTATTAGGAGCCTTGCTCGTATTAAAAGTAAAAACTCTCTTACCATTCTTACTTTCCTTTGCCGCAGGTGCTATGATTTATGTAGTAGTAGAAGAATTAATACCAGAATCACAAACTAACAAAAGAAAAGAATTAATGGCCTTATTCACTTTAATAGGATTCTCTATTATGATGATATTAGATGTATCTTTAGGTTAAAAAAACAAGTATTAACTTGTCTTTTTTTATTTATTACAATCACTAGTACAAATGTTAGTTTTAGTATCTTCAAACATCTTTGCAAGTCTCTCTTTAAGACCCACTAAATCTTCATTCTTCCAATACTCTTCTGGTGTCTTATAACCTTTTGTATCCCATGCTGTTTCATCATCAAATCCTACTATTTCACCATCTTTAACCGCTATTACAGATGGAGCATATATTCTCTTATTTCCTTCCTCATCAAATTTCAAATAATCTTTAAGAATATCTACTATTTTTTTATAATTATCGGTATTATCTTTTCTGTCATTTAAAATATTAAAGTAATATACCTTTTCAACATTATTATCTTTTGCCACCTCATTTAAATAAGGTACATAAGCAGTACACCAAGGACATTCTGGAAAGCCTAAATAAACTACTCCTGTTCCATGTTCTAATATATTAATTATCTCCTCAGCACTTCTATAAACAAAGACATTATCTTCTGTAACGCTAGTATATTCCTCAGCAAACTTCTTACCATCTACATTGGTATTTTTTTCTTTATCTAAATAAATATAACCTAAAACTCCTAACGCTATAGCTAAAACTACCCCTATTATAATTATTATTTTTTTCTTCATCTTTCCACCTCATAGCAAGTATATAATATCTTCTAATATTTTGCTATATAACTTAAGTTGAATTAACTCAACTTTAAGTTTAGTTAATTACAACTCTTATTCATTGATAAAGGAACCTTATAGATAGTAGTTTTATCATCCTCTGAAGTTGCACTTATTTCTAAAGTAATATTACTATTTTCAATATTCTTACATTCCTTAGCAAAATTATCTATACTAAAATTTACATCCTTTAAAAAATCATTTAACTTTATACTATCACTTTTATCATAATTATAACTACCTATCTTTTCTTTCATATTACCATGTTCTTCATATAATATACATTCAATACTTTTATATAAATTATTATCAGTACCACCACAATAATCTATATTAGATATATATAAATATGATTTATTCTTATTATAAGCTATACTACCTGATATCTCAAAATTAGAACAATTCGATGATACTGTCTTAAAAGTAAATGAATCATCATGGAATACAATAAATAAAATAACTCCCATAACAACAAATAGCATGCCCAGTAATATAATTAATAATTTCTTATTATCTTTTTTCTTATCTTTATTATTACCATTTAATAAATCATTAATATTAATGTTATAATCATCACATATCTGTTTAAGTAAAGATATATCAGGAATATTTTTGCCATTTTCCCATTTACTAACTGCTTGATATGTTACACCATACTTTTCCGCAAACTTCTCTTGCGTTAAATTATTCTTTTTACGAAGTTCTTTTATTAGATTACCAATTTTCTCTTGATTCATACTACCACTTCCTATATATAAAATATCTACATATATTATTTTATCATATTTTTTTATTTAATCATATATAAAATTAAAAAAGTGATAATTTTTACTTACCACTTTCTTGTTTTTTTATTTGTAATTTTATATTTATTATATCAGAATATATCATCACATGAGTATTTCATTTTATCTAAATCGTAAGTAACAACTTCTTTAAATGATTTATTAGATTTTTTATTAATCATTAATAGCCTTCTTACTATAGTATAATTTAAATGTTTTAATTATATATTGACACTCTAAGTATTATGAACTCATAAACCGGGCGGTTAAGCAAGTTCGAGTAAAATAGTACAAAAAAAGAGTTTGTTTTTGCTTCAAACTCTTTTAAGTACTATTTGGTGCGGGTGAAGGGACTTGAACCCCCACGGATAAACCACTAGATCCTAAGTCTAGCGCGTCTGCCAATTTCGCCACACCCGCATAATTATGGTGGACCCTGCAGGACTCGAACCTGCGACCGCCCGGTTATGAGCCGGATGCTCTAACCAACTGAGCTAAGGGTCCATCACTATATAAATACAATTTTTTTATTCAAGATAAATGCCATCTACTATTGTTAGAGCATCCTTCTTGAAGAACAAATTAAGTATACCATTTTTAGGCACTTATGTCAATAAGATAAATAATTATTTTAACTATTTTTTACTATTTTATGCTATTAATGAATAAAATTAACTATGAATAATCAAAATATTGAAGATAAAACATTAACTACCCTAGCCTTTGTTATAGGTCTAGCCCTTATAGATAATCTATCTAGTACTGAACAAAATGCTGTTGGTAACTGGATAATGCTAATAGCACAAACACTATGTACTAATGGTAGTTATACTTTTAATAAAGAATGGAAAAGTCATATAAGTAGTGGTAATACTCCTGTTACTAAAGATACTCTAGAAAAAGTTGGAGATATTATTAATAACACTATAAGAAAAAATATGTAAATTATTTTAATTCATCCAACATTTTCACTTTCAATTTATCTATATCTGTAAAAAATAAATTAGTTCCTCTTTTCTTTAATCCAATCATATTTTTAAATAAACTTTTAATTTCATTTTGTAAGTCAGTTGGAACACTTAGTGGGACACCATCAACAGTGTGGACATGATCTATATACTTTTCTAATGTAGGAAATGCATTTTGAAGTAATATTACTGCATCTTTGTTCGCTATTTTCCTAATTATAATTGTATTACAAAAACCATAACGTTACACCTTCTTATTAATTATTTTTTGGTATTTATCTACTTTAGAACTTATTGGTATAAACCATAAGATATCTTTATCTTTAATAGTAAAATAAGTTGGTCTCTTTTTACCCTTTTCATGATTTTGCATTAAACTATCATCATCTACAACATCAAAATATTCATCTTTAATGTGATATAAATAACCTGTCTTAATTTCCATGAACATCATTTCCATATATAACATATCACAAATCAAAAGAAAACTCCATCATTTGATGAAGTTATTCTACATTTTCAACCAGGATCATTTATTAGTCGCACCACCTGGAAGCGAAAAACATTGTCGCCTGGAATCATTTATTATTCGCACCATTCAGAAGCGAAAAACATTTTCACACCAATAAGTGCAATATAAATATACTACATTTTTATGAAAATGTCAATTAGTATACAATATTATTATATTTATTTATAAATAATTTATGTACTTTAACTATTGTTTTTTATCTATTGTTATACCATTTTATCTTAAATTATTATTTCTGTTCAAAGTCGCAATTTGCGACCTTGAAAACATTTTTTTCATTATCAGTTATTAAAATAATTAGTATTTTTTTAGAAATTAATTACTTTCTTTTGAATAATCCTTTTTTATCTTTTGTTCTAGTTAAAATATAAGGTTTTTCATTTTCAACATCTGGCTTAACTAATGATATCCCTGAGTATTCACCAGCAAATATTCTAAATAAAGCACTACTTATGCAATCGTCAAAAACAGTTTTTAAACTTCTAGCACCACTCTTTTTAGCAATAGCCAAATCAGCAATATATTCAATAAAGCCATCAGTAAACTCAAATTGTACCTGTAGCATTTCAAACAATTTTTTATATGTATTTAACGGACTAAAATCAGAATTTTTTAATATCTTAATTATATCTTCTTTTTCTAGTGGATTCATTGCAATAGTCTTTGAAAACCTACCAATAAGTTCACGCATTATTCCGTATCTCATAAAATCTTCTGTATTAATTTGTTTATAGTCATCTTCATTTGTTATCCCTGTAAACGCTCCTACACCAACAATTGTTAATCTAGAGCTATCAAATTGTTTATTATCAAAATAAAACAGTGTTCCATCTAATAGTTTTAGTAAAGACCTTTGAACGCCTAATCTAGAAACATGTGATTGATTATCTCCTGATTTCTCTGCTAACTTATCGAATTCATCAATTACTAATATACCTTTTTCTGCTAGTTTTATATCCCCACCAGCGGCCAAACATAAATCTTCTAACATATCAGTTATTTTACGACCTTGATAACCTGTTTCTGATAAAGATGTAGCATCTTCAATAACAATAGGAATGTTATATAATTTAGAAATTCTCTTTAATATTTCTGTTTTTCCAGTTCCTGTTGAACCATATATTAATATATTTTCTTTTAATTTTGCTATTAAATCAATATCTAAATCCGAGTCTACAACTTTTTGATTTTTAAATAATGCTGTAAGAATCTGCATAATTTGTTCATCTTGTGAAATAATAGTTTTCTTGATAGAAGAATACATAGTAGAAATATCAGTACTTTTATCAAACTCTTCTTCATCGAACTCTGACTTATTCTTAGGCCTATCTCTTTCTAAAAAATCTATTAAACCATTATTAACTAATCGATTTAAAACATTATCATCATCTCTCAAATAATATTTAGCGGTTTTAGAAATCTTATTTTTTCTTATTTTAGCAAAATCTACATTTTTTTTATTTTCCTCAATAGCTCCATTTAAATTATCATTTAAAAATACAAGTTCCATTTCGTTTCCATTTTCACTAATTGCAGTTGCATAACTACCAGCATTATTACCACTTATAATGTTACATAATTCATTACTGTTTGTATTCCTAAAACAAATAGCAGTTACATAATCAATAAATTCAAATATCTCCCACTCCTTTGATTGATAAGTAACATATTTTTTTCTAAATAGATATCCTATACCTAAATTTGCCATAAATATCCCTCCACATTGCATTATATAATACCATAAAAACATATTCTTTGCAATTTATAACTATTAATTTCTTTTTTTAATACTACTAATACCATTCACTCAAAATATAATGGGTATGGTTGATACTTATTTGGAGACCCCTCAGGCTCCAAATAACACTAATAAGACTAACAAAGTTAGGCTTATAGCGCATATAAAAGGAACCTAGATAAATAACCTATCTAAGTTCTTATAATAATTACATAGTCTCTTTTAATTTAGCTTGAGCAGCAGCAAGTCTAGCAATAGGAACTCTGTATGGTGAACAAGATACATAGTTAAGTCCTATATTATGACAGAACTCAACAGATGTTGGTTCTCCTCCATGTTCTCCACATATACCAAGTTTAATATCAGGTCTAGTACTTCTACCCTTTTCTACAGCCATCTTAACAAGCTGTCCTACTCCTACTTGGTCTAATTTAGCAAATGGATCAATTTCATAAATCTTATTTTGATAATAAGCATCTAAGAATTTACCAGCATCATCTCTAGAGAA
>CAKPAL010000028.1 GCA_934132925.1 uncultured Bacilli bacterium | reverse complement strand
TTCACATCCTACTTCTTTATTTTAGCAGATTTTATAATAAAAATCTAGTTAATTTATTATATTTATATATTTATTGTAGTAATCATAAGAAAAAGTACTCTATGTGTTAGAGTACAATTTTATGTTAAATTAAAATTAACATTTACTATATGAATATTATTAATATATGTATAAAAGATATGTATCATATAAAATAATTTAATTTTTACTTCTTTGATTTTGAATAAACTTTTTTCTCTCGAACATTATATCTATTTTCTAAATCATTATAATAAAGTTCTTTGGTTTGTAAAGAAATTTGTGTCATACTGATATAATACTTTGCAAGTTCAACAACTTGCTTAAATATTTTTAATTTTTCAAGTGCAAAATCTGCCGAATTAGTAGATAAACTTTCATCATACTTCAGATAATGATATCCAATATAATCTATTGCCTTTATCTTATTTGATTTAGCAATCAAATAAGGGGTTATGGCAAAATCTTCTAGGAGAGATATTTCCGGATATTTTACACCATCGAATATTTTCCTCTTTATAGCATATGTCCATGGAAAGGTGTTAATATTTCTTTCACCAAAAGACCACAATAATAATGCCTCCTCACCAGATATAACATTTGTAGCTTCACACGAGTATCTATATAGATTTTTACCATTCTCTAATGAGATTTGTTTTTCTCCTACTGGTTCAATAACATTTTGATATCTGATAATATCTAAATCCAAATTATAGTATTTATCTAGTTCTTCTAGCAACAAAGTTTCTATATAGTCATCTGGATCCACAAATAAAATATATTTTCCACTTGCCATCGATAGGAGTGCATTTCTCACGCTTCCGATTCCCCTATTTATAGGGTTACGAGAAAGTTTCATTTTATCATTATGTTTTAATCTTTCTGATAAATATTCAAAAGAGCCATCATTAGAACCATCATCTACAACAATAATTTCATAATTTTCAAATGTTTGATTTTCTATATACTTAAAGTATTTTTTTAGACATTCCAATTTATTATAAACAGGAATTAATATTGAATATCTTACCATTATTTTACCTTTCCTATTATACATTTTGTATTATTTTTGATTTTTATCTTTTTATTTTCTGAATATATATCAAATATTTTTAACAAACTATCTACATAATATTGGTACTCTTCATCATTAGAATTGGGAGCATATGATCGTGACAAACATCTGCCTACAAATCCTTCTTTATCTAGTAAAAGGCTGTTCTCAAAAATATTAATTTCCATTTTGTTATTTGTAAAGAAGGCCAAATATTCAGTATCGTCTTCTTTATCTCTACTACTATAACCATTATATTTTTTGCAATACATATAATTTGTATTTGCAATTTCTTTATTAATGGGATCATTGCTATCAGATATATTCCAAGCTAATACAACAAATCCATTTTCAATTAAGATTCTTCTACACTCTTTAAGAAAAGCCTTTTTGTCAAACCAATGAAATGCCTGTCCAACCGTTACGATATTAACACTTGAATTTATTATAGAGGTGTTTTCTGCAGTAGCATTTATAAATGCTACTTTTTTGAATTGTTGTAATTTATATTTTGCTTGTTCTAGCATTTTTTTATTTGGTTCTACACATATTACACTAGAGCCTCTCTTTAAAAATTCTTCACTAAGTATTCCTGTTCCGGCGCCAATATCCGCTACTATTGTGTTATCTGAAATACCTAAATATTTATATATGTAATCAATGAATTCTTCAGAATATTTAGGTCTGAATTTATCGTATAAATCAGCTTTACTTGTAAATCTATTATAGTCCATATTACTCACCACCATATTTATCAATGCATAAATAGCACTGGCCATTTTTTTTACTTTCTTTTTTTAATGCTTTAATGTTACAACCATCTTTATAGGCAATTGCCTCTTCAACTTTACCTTCCAACATCAGTTTGAAAAAAATATCTTGTAGTCTATTTTCAATAGTAGAAAAATCTTCATTAATAAGATTTCCTAAAAACGGAATACACTTCCAAGTACATATTGATACATTACCATGAACATCTAAAAACAAATATGGTGTTTTAAGAGTATTTTTGGTATTCATACAATTTCTTTTCTCTAAATACTCATTATTTAATTGTTTAGCTTTGCCGATTTTTAGAACTTTATCTTGTATCAAAAACTTGATAATAGGAGTGTCACTTGATTCTAGTTTTTTTAAATCGCGAACTTTATTTAAATCAACACCACCATCTTTATGAAATGGATCATCAGAAAATCTTATGTAATCAACACCCATATTTTTTAATTCGGTCAATATTTTTTTAGGATTTTCGTTTTTATAAAGATAAATTCCATTAGATTCTAATTCAATATTTATATTGTTATTTTTATCTTTAATTTTTTTAATTGTGTAAAAAAGTAATTTCTGAACACAAAATATTTCACCGCCAGTTAAAGTTATTGAAATCGTATCGTTAGGTATTTTATTAATTATGTTATCTACATCAGCAAATGACATTGTAGTTTTCTTTTTTTTACTATTCAAATTCATATAACAATGGGAACAATTAGCATTACATACTTCTGTTAAAACAATATTAAATTTATACATGATTTTCTCCTAGTAAGTAAGCATGAATTCAACATCATTTAAATCATTTAATATTGATAATTGTGCTCTAATCAAATCCATAATCTGATTATCGTAGATTGAACAGCAAGAAGAACATTTTTCTGGAACACACTTTCTTATCCTGCATCCATTCTCACCATCAATTAATTCTTCTAATTCATTGGCATTACCTGTCATCTTGCCATAATGAGAATCCTTTATATCCTTTATTTTTTCCCAATGTGTGCAAATAACTAGGTTTGGACCATATAAAATTGGTGAAACTAGTGAACTATAACATTGACTAGGCTTATAAGTATCTTCAAGTTTTCTATCATAATACATATAATCTAGTTTATTAGGAATTTGTATATGCATCAAGCCATATTTTTTATATTCTTTATTTAATTTCTTTAACTCTAAAATAGCCTTTTCAGATAATTTATACTTTTCAATCTCTTCACCTTCTGGAACAAGTATTTTAACGATTTGAAAACTATCTACTCCTATTTTACCAATTTTTTTGGCCGTTGTTATATATTGACCTTCATTTTCTGGCCTCATACATGTTCTTGCACCTATCATCAATTCTCCCTCACGATTATACTCTTTTCTTTTAGCCACCAATTTTTTAATCAAATCAATTGCATCATAATAAGTAAATTCAATATTTTTATTCTTTTGAACTGAATACTTTCTATAAGCTTCATTGCAAACACCAGGAAAACTAATTCTTATATAATAAGCATATTTAGCTAGTGAATCTATAGTTTTTGAATCTAGTTTTGAACCTGAAGAAATATAAACACATTTCATATTACACTCTTCTTTTGCATACTTAATTAATTCAGCTCTATATGGATACATATCAGGATTTCCTTCTCCAGACATTTCGAATCTAATACTATCTAAACCTCTTTGTTTTGAATAACGAGATATTTCTTTTAATACTTTTTTATAATGCTCAATTTCAAAATTAGTAAAGTTTAGGTTTTTCTTTGCCCAATTTCTAGTATCAACCGCAAGACAGTCTTTACAATTGAAATCACAAAAATTATAATCATGTGAATCAAGAGACATTATTGGAAAGTTTGATATTTCTCCTTTCATTTTTTTTAACATAGTATTGGCATAATCTAAAATACTTAACGGATAAAAATGTTGATTATGAATCATATTTAATTCAAAAATAACCTTTTTTGTACTTTTCTCAACTAGTATTAAGCTTTTTGCTTTCATTAATTTTTCTTTATCATTTAAATTTTTAATTCCATTGCTTGTGTATTCATTAACATCATTTTCAATATGTTTGTCAGGAATAGAATAAACTCTATTATTACTATCTATTGCGACTTTCATTATAACTCACCACTTTCTTAATTTTTTCAAAAATTCTTTAACATACATTACTTTCTATATCATAATAATCTTGTGATACAAATATTTTTCTAAATAGTATCTTAACTACATTTAGCCTAATAACTTAATCATGTCCATATTCAAATATTTATTTTTATTGTTCTTTATTTCATTTATCAAAGTGTCTTTAACATTAATAGCCCTATTGTATGTATCTGTATCTATCAAATTATTTTGATAAGCATGTTCTAATTCGTCTTCATCTATAATCTCAATTTCACCATTAGCAATAGTAATATCTAAATATAAATCATCATAATATGGAATATTACTTTCTTCATCTAAACCACATCCATTTGTTATATCAATGTAATATTCTATAATATTTTTTTTGTCATTAAAATATATTCTGATAGCATAATTTTCCGATTTTGGTAAAATTTCCATAATGTAATAGCCATTATCAATTATTTTTAAACCATTCGATAAGGTAAATGGTTCTGTTTTTATTATTTTTTTCTTTACTAAATAGAAGTCATCATTGTTAAAAGAAAACTCTATTATATATTCACTAACTCCCCTTAAATAGGTTTTACTTAATATTTTTTTTCTCATATTTTTTACACTTCTCCTCAATATATAATTCGTATCCAAATTCACTTAACAAATTATAATATAAATAATCGAAATAAGAATTAGAAGGATTTGGAATAATAACTTCAGACCACCCATGCTCTAAATATGACACTATTGCTTTGGCAATAATACTATTTATGTGATCATCACAATATAAAATTTTGTTCTGACCACAACTTAGAACCTGCAATGCATGTACCCTCATAAGCATATAATCCTTATAATCTTTTATGAAATCACTCTTATAACTATTATAGTAGTTTTCTTCAACAAATCTTTGTGCCATATTCTCATGAAATCGTCCATATTCTTTCGTTAACATTTCACCAGATGGCAATATATATCCTTTAGGAATATATAAATCTCTATCATATTTATCATTAGGGTATTTACTATTGTCAAATTTTAATGAGTCCCCTATTAAATATATTCCATTAACACTTTTTTTCATTATATCACCTACAAATTAATGGTATCAACTACAGTTTTGTTAATATCATAAATAGTAATTTTCTTTTCTTCATAGACAGCATATGTAGGATTATTATCGTTTCTTGGCAATGATATTGAACCTACATTTATATAAATCATATTATCTTTTTTCTTTATGTATGGAATATGCTCATGACCATAAACTAATATTCCTTTGCGATTAAATTTTCTATCTTTTTCAAAATTATATTCATTACCATGAGTAATATATATATCCAATCCATCAGTATTGATTAAAGATACACCACTACCAATAGGAAAATCACTTGCTTTAATATCTACTAAAGAATCACAATTTCCCATCATACATATTAATTTTTCTTGATATTTCATTAAGAAATTAAATACGCCTTTACTATCTATTTCATATTTATTATCATACGATGGTCCAGGATAATATAAATCACCTAGACATACTAACTTATCAATATTGCCTTCTGTCATTTTTTTTTCTATAACATTTAAATTGGTAGTTATTCCATGTATATCCGAAATAAATAAAATTTTCATTATAACACTCTCCTCTTAATTTTATAATCTAATTTATATTTTTTCTCATCTATATTTGCATATAATTCATCGCGAATCATCGAATAATTAATTCTTTTATCAACCATAAACTTGAGTAAACAACTATAATATTCTCTTATAGTACTATCACTAAACAAGTCTTTATTTCTTAAAAATAATTGTCTAAGTATATATTCTTCATATTGCAATAACATTAATAGTTTATCGTTATAATTTACTCCTGCTAAATCATTTGTTTTTATTTTTTCTTCTATAAATTTTCTGTTTGGTATCAAAAAATTACTAGGATTTTCATTTGATATCAATTGTTTTGCATAATTTTTAAAATCTGTAACATCATTATAATCATTACTAACAAATATTGCATTAAAATCATATAAATAGGAAAAGTTCTCCGTATGAAATCTATCAAAGATATCTTCTGATGGATCGTTTCTTTTCATAACTCTTAAATATCTAGTTGGCAAATCGCAATTTATATATAATTTCAATATTTTATAACCTGTACTTTTTTCTATTTTTCTAGCATCACCAGAAACCAAGATTGTATTGACACTAATATCTTTTTTTGATATTCCATAATAAAAACCATTTCTAACTTTATAATCAATAAATTCATTATTATCTATTTTTCTTTTAAATTCTTCTTCAGCAACAAAATAATAATCTATTCCATCAATCTCGCCTGATCGTTTTGGCCGTGTGGTATAGCCAATATTGCGTTCGAATCCAAAATCATATAGAAAATTTGCCAGAGTCGTTTTGCCAGCACCATTCTTTCCAATAATCTCTATCATACTAATTCTCCTTTATAAAATAAAACTTTGTATTTTCATAATTTTTAATAATATTTTCAACATTATACAACATATCGTTTTCAAATATTGATGCACAATCGGTACACTTAATGCCACATTTTTTTATTATATTATTATATTCATTTAAACTAAAACAATCTGAACTCCATTCATTTAAATTATCTAACACCTTATTAACCTTACATGGCAAAATTTTATTATCAAATAAGTATGGTTTCATATAACATGAATAACATTTTTTTGAATTTCTATCATCTAATTCAAACCTAGGATAGTATAAAGTAGTTAAGTCTTTGACACTAATAAATTTAATTGGGTAGTAATCATAATATTTTAGCTCTAAATCTCTAATTAAATGTTGCGTTTTTGTATCTACTTTTGAATTAACTTTATTTATTGGAAGTAATTCCTTAGATACTTGAAATGTATCAACATTTAATTTAACAAAATCATTAAGCATTTTTTCATAAAATTTTGCCTTTTCTATACTTAAATAAGTTTTTATATGGACTAAAGTTTTTTCCTGTTTATAACGATTAACAATAGACAATTTATTTAAAAATTCAATATAAGCATTATAATTAATATCATTATCTAAAAAAATTTTAAAATATGTTACATATTTGAATTGCTTGGATAATAAATTAGAAAGGCTTACTAAATTTTTAATATTTAAACTAATCATAATTCCCCTTCTATAAAAATATTTTATCATATCACATATTTTTAAAATTCTTTTTTTGTCATAATCTTTCCTTATTAATATTTCAACTGATTTGAGATTATCAAAATCATCTTTATCAAATATTTGCTTATAATCTAAATTACAATTTACATCAATAATATTTATGCAAATGATATTTTTTCTAGTCAAGTTTTCTATGTAGTCAATTACGGTAAGGGGAAACAAATATAAACTTTGCACATTTTCCAGTTCGTAAAGTACAATACCATTACTATCAACAACTAGTTTAGGATTAATTTTTAGTAACTGTTTAGCATTGCATTGAATAATTTTATCTTTCATAAATAAATCATATTTTCTCATTTTTAGTTTATACCTCACATATAATAATCATTTTTTTCTATACTACTCACTATTTATTATCCTTATCATAAATACGACTATTTTTTAGATTTCTACTTCGGCTTTTTCTCCATTATAATAACATAAAAAGTACTATATTTCAAGTACTTTAACTATTATTATTTATTATCATATAAAATCTAATATAACAAGTGCTTTTTTAATTTAAAACCATCTTTTTAAATTGCTTTTTACCCTTTTGAATTACTAATTATCATTTACAAAATCATTAATACTAATTAGTCTAGTTACACTATTTTCTTTGTTTTCATTTATACTTATACTATTTTGTTCTATCATTCTTCTTCCTTCAATTATATTATAATGTTTAATTTCGCCATCCTTAAACTCTCTAAAATATAAATAATATAATCTACTTTCTCATTAATCATCATTTATTTAACTCAAGATAATTATATCTATATCGTATAACCATCATTTTTATATTTTATAATCATTCATTTTATTTTACTTTTATTCATTTTCCAAATTTAAATATTCTTCTCTTGTTATTTTGTAGCAGTAACAATCTACTTCTTCAGTTAAAATAGTATACTTAACTTTTTTAATTTTATTAGTTCTATGAAAACCTAACTTTTCAATCACTCTCCAAGATGCTATGTTATCGGTAGCAACACAAGTTTCTATTTTATCAATTTGTACTTCTTTAAACATATAATCAAGTACTGCCTTAGCAACCTCACTACCATATCCCATACCATGATAATTAGAATCTAAAAACCAACCAACATCTCTTATATTATCACTATTTTCATTACCAAATTCATCATGACTTTTTTGACAGCTAGCCTGACCAATACATTTATTTTCTGATTTTAATATTATTGACCATTGAAATACATCTTCATTATTTGCTTTTTCTAATTTTTTATATTGCCATACTTTTTCCTTTTCCCAATCATAATTAAATTTTCCTACAAGATAATGTTCTGCTACTTTCTTATCACATAGAATACCCCAAATAACTTTTAAATCTTCTTCTTTAGTAGGTCTTAAAAGTAACCTATCTGTCTCTAATACTTTTGATCCTAAATATTTCATTTTCTTACCTCTTTTCTTTATTCATTTTGACAACATTATCAAAAAGTTCTATTTGTTGTTTTCTTCTATTATATAAAATTGTTCCATCATTAAAGATGGCATAGATAGTTTTGTTTAATACAAACCTATAATTTTTTCTTATAATAATTTACAAGAATTTTATCATTTTCTGAATAATACTCATAATCCGATTTTATATAATTAATAAAACCCCATTTAAAATATATCTTTATGTTTCTTGTTTCTGATGGTTCTACTCCTAATGTTAATGATTCAAAGCCTCTATTTTTTAAATCGTTCTCCATAAATTTATATAATTTAGAAAAATATCCTTTATTTTCATATTCTTTATTTGTCCTAAATGCTGTTAAATATGCTACTTTGTCTCCAATTAAATTATCTTTGTTTTGCATATCTAAATCATTACTAGATATAATCGCGGTACTCTCCGTAATTATCCTATCATTTAATATACCCATATAAACAATTCTATTATTTAGATTTCTTAAAGATTTTTCTTTGAATTTTATCCAGTTTTCAGAATTATTATGTTTTTTTATTTCTTCATCCCATTTTTTAATAATTAAATCTTTGTCCGCTATTACACATTTATAATCCACAATTAATCTCCCTTATTAATATTTTTTAAGTGATTTAGAGTTTTTCTTCTAATACACCATTCTCTATAAAATAATGTTTACCTACAAAATCTATATCATTATCTTTTACTCTAATAAATGATTCATTAGGTAATCCTACTATTCTAGTATATTTACTAACTTCAAATACTTCGTCCATATATTCTTTATTATCAATATCAAAGTGAGGATATATATTTAAATCAATAAAACCAAGTCCTTGATAATCTACTAATTCATAATTCTTAAAATCATCTTTATATATTACTTTATCTGTTTGATTCATAGCACCAGCACTAGTACCAATAGTAATACCATCTCTATCCCTTAATATATTAAATAAGTTATATTCTATAATAGATTTCATTTCTAATTCAGGACTACCACCCATTAAATAAACAATATCTGTTTTTTCTATACATTTATAAGCATCTTCTTTAGATACTCTATTATCTATTAAATGTACTTCTTTAAAATTAATATCTATATTTTTAAATACATTAACAATTTCTTTAACCTGAGTATCATTTCTTTCGTATTCATCAAATAAACTAGCTATAAAAGTAATAGACATATTATTCTTTATATCTTCTTTAATATACTTCTTTTGATTATCATTAAACCATTTATTTCTATCTATTCTACTAAACATATAATTGATTTTCATACTTACCTCCATTTATACTATTATTTTATCATGATATATTATCAAAGTAAATATTTTATAATTTATTTAAAATAATCATCACGAGTAATAGAATAACTAATTAAATCCGCTTGCTTTTTGGTAACTTTATCATATACTCTTTTTCTAAGAATACCTTCATACTTCATTCCTACTTTTTCTAATACTTTTCCACTAGCAGAGTTTCCATCGACATAATAAGCATATATAGTTTCTACTCCTACTTCTTCGAAAAAGAACTTTATTATTCTAGTTAAAGCCTCAGTACCATATCCTTTATTCCAAAAGTTTCTTCCGTAGCAGTGTCCTATTTCTACTGTATTATTATTAACATCAATATCTACTGCTCCAATTGTTCCAATAGGGACTCCTTCCTCTTTTGGTATTACCATCCA
>CAKPAL010000027.1 GCA_934132925.1 uncultured Bacilli bacterium | reverse complement strand
TAATTTTACCTCTGATGATATAACTATAAGTGAAGGAACTAAGGGGACATTTACTAAAGTTAATCAAAAAACATATACATTGGTAGTAACACATGCATCAGATGGAAGTAAGACCATAACAGTAAAAGCAAATAGTTGTAATGATAGATTTGGTAATTTAAATGCTGCTAAAAGTTTAACTCATACAATAACTACAGATTCAAAGAAACCAACAATTACCAATATAGTGGCTAAAGCAGCAATAAATAGTAATACTATAACTGGAACATTAAAAGATAATTCTGCTTTGGCAGGATATGCCATAACAACATCTTCAACCAATAGTTGCAGTGGAACCGCTCCAACAAGTTGGACATCAATTAGCGGAACAAGTTATAGTTTAAGTAAAAAAGTAACAACTTATGGAAATCACTATATTTGGACAAAAGATGCTTCAGGCAATACGGCGTGTACAAGTAAAACAATATATAAAATTGTTTCTTCTACGTCTGAAACAACTACTTGTAAGATTAATTCTGCCACTGTTACTGAAGAATCTGGTACCATAAAGCTTGCCCTTTCATCAACTTGTGCTTGTGCAAAACAAGAAACATGTAAATTATTTTGGGAAGGACGCAATGATGCTGGTACAGACAGTTCTAGAGCAACTTTACAAATTAAAATATATAGTGCAACAACTGCAACATACACTACAGGAAGTACAACCGGAACTGGATCTTTTAGAGATGTGTTATATGTAGATTCGAGTGGAACTTGGGTAAATATAAATGGTACAACAGGCACATCATTCACATCTTATACTAATGGTATTCTTGCAATTCATAATGGTTATGGACAATATGAAACAACTACTGATATGTCAGTAGTTATAACCAAGATAGTCGCGGACTCAACAACTATTTATAATGGTGGATTTGTAAAGTATTAATAAAATGCATAATATAAAGAAGGTACTAGTTATCTTCTTTTTCATATTATAATAATAAACATACAAAAACTATATTTCACTTTTATTTTTAAAATAAATATGATATTATATATATGGTGATTAAAATGAATAGAGTATTTGTGAGTCTTGGGCCAATAAATATCTATTGGTATTCAGTATTAATAATAAGTGCTATCCTAATAGGAATTCATTTTTCTGGTAAAGTAGCCGAAAAAAATGGATTAGGGAAAACAACAATATTAGATTTAATATTTGGATTAATATTTATTGGTGTAGTAGGTGCAAGATTATATTATGTAATATTTAATTTTTCTATTTTTAAAGATGATTTAATAAGTATATTTAAAATATGGGAAGGTGGTCTTGCTATTTATGGTGCTGTTATAGCGGGTATCCTCTATATAATATATTATAGTAAGAAATATAATCAAAATATCTATTTAATAATAGATACATTAATACCATATCTATTATTAGGACAGGCCATAGGTAGATGGGGGAATTTCATTAATCAGGAGGCTCATGGTGCTATAACTACATATGAACATTTAAAAAGTATGCACTTACCAGATTTTATTATAAATGGTATGTATATTAATGGTTCATATTATATACCAACCTTTCTTTATGAATCAGTTTGGTGCTTAATAGGGTTTATAATACTATTAATAGTAAGAAAGAAAGATAACTTTAATCATAAAGGATTATTACTATTTATTTATTTTATTTGGTATGGTAGTGGTAGATTAATAATTGAAGGATTAAGGACAGATAGTTTGTATTTAGGAACTTTTAGAATAAGTCAAATAGTATCAATAATTCTTATATTAGTAGGTATTATAGGTATAATAATTAGGAGGATTAAATGGAAAAATATAAAGTAGTAATATTAGGAGCAGGTATATCTGGTATGACTGCTGCTATTTACTTAAAAAGAGGTGGAATAAATCCTCTTATAATTGAAAGTAGTGTACCAGGAGGAGTATTAAATAATATTCCAAGTATTGAAAACTATCCTGGTTATGAAAACATATCAGGTCCTGATTTAGCTATGAATATATATAAACAAGTAAAAGATTTAGATATAAAAACATTGCTAAAAAAGATAGATAATATTGATTTAAATAAAAAAATAATAAATAATAATATTGAATATGATTATTTAGTAATAGCCACTGGAAGAAAACACAGGTTACTAGGTATCGAAAAAGAAAATGAACTATTAGGAAAAGGAATAAGTACTTGTGCATTATGTGATGGTTTCTTTTATAAAGATAAAGAAGTAATTGTTGTTGGAGGAGGTTCATCTGCACTTACTGAAGCTTTATATTTATCAAATATTGCAAAAGAAGTAACGATAGTTCATAGAGGAAACACTTTTACTGGTGAAAAGTATTTAATAGATAAAGTAAATAGTACTAAAAATATTAAAGTAACATTTAATAGTAATGTAACAAGTTATAATATTAATGAAGATAAACTAGTATCAGTAACTATAAATAATAAAGATATTATAAAAGCAGATGGAGTATTTTTATCTATTGGAAGTACTCCTAATAGTGAACTATTTAATGTTGATAAGGATAATGGTTATGTATTAGTAGATTCTAATTATATGACTAACATAGAAGATGTTTATGCTGTAGGGGATGTAATTAAGAAGAAATACTATCAATTAAGTACTGCTGCATCAGATGCAGTAGTAGTGGCATCTACTATTATAGATAAAGAAAATAAAGTTTTAATATATTAAACTTTAAAGATAAACATTTACATTTTATAAAAAATATGATATCATTTAATTATGATAAAAGAAGGAGGAAATTAAAATGGATATTGGAACAATAATTATCATAATAATCGTAGGAGTTTTACTAATATTAGTATTTTATGGAATTGGGGTATATAACAGTTTAGTAAATGCTAGAAATAAGGTAAAAGATCAATTTTCACAAATAGATGTACAATTAAAAAGAAGAAGTGATATGATTCCTAATTTAGTAGAAACTGTTAAAGGTTATGCTAAACATGAAGAAAAAACATTAAAAGAAGTTATTGAAGCAAGAAATAAGATGACTACTGCTAATGGAATAAATGAAGAGTTAGAAGCATCTAATGCTGTAACTGGAGCCTTAAATAAACTATTTGCTTTATCAGAAGCATATCCAGAATTAAAGGCTAATGAAAACTTCAAAGCATTACAAATTGATTTAAAAGAAACTGAAGATAAAATTAGTTATGCAAGAGGATTTTATAATGATACTGTTTTAACTTATAATAATTTAAGAGAACAGTTTCCATCTAATATAATAGCTTCTATGTTTAAGTTTGAAAAATATGATTTCTTTGCGGCTGATGAAAAAGCAAGAGAAAATCCACAAGTTAAATTCTAGGGCTTATTATTAAGTCCTTTTTTGATAGGGAGTGAATTATGAAAAAAATTATTTTTTTAATAGTATTACTATTAATACCAAATATTATATTAGCAAATGAAATATATAATATTGATATGAATATTTATGTTGATAATAATGGTACTGCTCATGTAACTGAACAGTGGCAGACCAATTTAAATGAAGGAACTGAAGGATATAAACCATATTATAACTTAGGAACTAGTGAGATAACTAATTTCAAGGTAAAAATAAATGGTGAAGACTATACATATAATGATAACTATAATATTAATGGTAGTTTTAGTGATAAGAAGTATCAAAATGGTTATAATTATATAAATAATGGAGTAGAGTTATGTTTTGGTATCACTAAATATGGTAAAAATACATATACATTAAGTTACGATATAAGTAACTTTGTTGTTAATACTAGTGATGGTTATCAGATGATATATTGGACACTATTTCCATATGACTATAAACCAAATCCCGAGAGAGTATATATAAAAATATATAGTGATTTCAAATATAGTGATACTTTAGATGTATGGGGCTATGGAAAATATGGAGCACCAACCTATGTTTATGATGGTTATATTGAAATGGATTCTGAAGATACTGTTGAATCAAGTGAATATATGACTATCCTTGTTAAGTTTCCTGAAAATACATTTACTCTAAATACTACCTTAGATAGTAGCTTTGATGATTATCTAAACATGGCTAATGATGGAGCAACACCTTATACTGGTGAAAAATTAACTTTTTGGGATTGGGTATTAGGAATCTTGCCATTTATATTTAGTTTTGGGTTACCAATACTTATAATTATCTTAGCAATAAGAAGTTCTATAGTAAATGGTTATGGTTATAAAAATAATAAAGTAATTGATAAAAAAAATACTCCATTATTTAGAGATATACCATGTAATAAAGATATCTATTATGCTAATACTTTAGTGAAATTAAATAATAATATTTTCACTGGTTATAAAGAAACTAATATCTTTGGAGCTATTATTTTAAAATGGGTTAAAGAAAATAAAATAATCTTCAAAAATGAAACAAAAGGAGTATTTAATAAAAATACTAGTAGTATTGATTTAACACTTAATCCAACTTTCGATAATGTATTAGAAAAAGAATTATTTGATGTTATGTATGAAGCTAGTAAAGATGGTATATTAGAAACTAATGAACTAGAAAAATGGTGTAATAAACACTATACTAAATTCTTTAATTTATTTGAAAGAATAGATAAAGTAGAATTAGAAAAACTAAAAAGAGATAATCATATTTATAAAAGACAAACTAAAGAAGAATGTAAAAGAAAGAACATTATGGATGATATGATTTATGATGATAGTACTAAACTATATGGCTTAAAACTATTCCTAGATGAGTTTTCAAGAATGAATACTAGAGAAGTATTAGAGGTACATATTTGGGATGAATATTTAATGTTTGCTTATTTATTTGGAACTGCTGATAAAGTAGCAAAACAATTAAAGAACTTATATCCTGAAGTACTAGTAGATAATAATATTGACTATGGAACATTAATATATATTAATCATATATCTACTAGTAGTGTAAGAGCTGCTAGTACGGCAAGAGATAGAGCAAATTCATACTCATCTGGAGGTGGTGGCTTCTCTTCAGGTGGTGGAGGAGGAGGCTCCTTCGGAGGAGGAGGCGGTGGCGGTGGCTTCCGCTAATACCTATCTTCTAAATGATAAAGAATATCCTATTGAAATAATAAGAAAAAATAATAAAAATACTTATTTAAGAGTAAAAGATAGTAAGATAATAGTAACAACTAATTATCTTACTTCTTTAACTACTATCAATAAGTTAATAAAAAATAATACTACATTTATTAATAAACAATTAACTAAAGAAGATTTAAAAAAAGAAGATACTACTTTTAAATTATTTGGAAATAGTTATGATATAATATATGGATTTAAAGATACTGAGATAGAAAATAATAAAATATATACTAAAGACTTAAAAACATTAAATAAATATCTAACTAAATATATAACTAATATATATAATGAAAGATTAGATTATTATTATCATCTATTTGAAGAAAATATTCCTGTACCTAATTTAAAGATAAGAAAAATGACTAGTAGATGGGGTGTATGTAATATAAAAAATCATAATGTTACTTTAAATCTAGAACTATCAAAATATAATATAGAATGTCTAAATTATGTTATAGTACATGAATTATCTCATTTTATTCATCCTAATCATTCAAAAGACTTTTGGCTTTTAGTAAGTAAATATTATCCTAACTATAAAGAAATAAGAAAATACTTAAGAACTAATTCTTAAGTATTTTTATCGAAAATAACTTGTAAAAATAATATACTTATGATAAAATTAATATGTAACATAGGAGGCTATCTTGTATGAATAAAATATCTAATTTCTTATCAAAAGTATCAAAGAAAACAAAAATAACAATACTAGTAATTACCTTAATAGTATTAGGAATAACAGTACTATACCAAACATTTGCTATAAGCAGCAATATAAGTGGAGGTAGTGATAACTATACTGTAACTTTAAATAACAATAGTACTGTATCAGTACCCGCTAATGGGCATAAAACAGTATACTTTAAAATAAGAAATAATAATAAAGGAACAGTTAAGTATGGAGTAGGTTATAAAGGTACTAACATAACAGTAAAAGTATATGCTGATAGTGAAAGTTCTAGTACTGGTACTATAACTGAGTCAGAAAGTAAATTCATAAAACTATATCTAGAAAATACCTCTACATCAGATTCCTCAGTAGAATTAATATCTGTATTAGGTTATGTAAACGGAGGAGACTTAATAATACCCGATGGTTATACTTTGGTGACAGTACAATATCCAGATCCAATAAATCTTGTTACATACATAACTAATCTATATACAAGTGCTTCAAAAACAACAACTACATTAGATAGTGTAACCTATAATTTAGCCTCATCAGTAGGACTTATGAATGATAGATTTGGTAGCATGTCTACTGGAATAGATGCAGGAAATATAAGATACTATGGGGCAAGCCCAAATAACTATATATATTTTAACTGTTCTGATTATAGAAAACAAACATCTAGTACATGTGAAACATGGAGAATAGTTGGAATATTTGATGGTAAGGTAAAGATAATGAGAAATGAAGGCTTAGATGCTCTTGCTTGGAATAGTAATGCAAGTGATGTTAATTCTGGTAAAGGAACAAATGAATGGTCAGAATCAAAATTAATGAAATTATTAAATAATGGATATGAAAGTGAAAACGCTGGTGGAAGTTTATACTGGAATGCCCAAAGTGGGACATGCTATGATAATGGAGGTAATTCTACAAAAGCATGTGATTTTACGAGTACAGGATTAAAAAATGATACTACAAGGAGTATGGTAGCAGAAACAACTTATTATACAAGAGGACATAATAGTAGTAGTATATATGTAGGTGAAATGTATGATAAAGAAAGAGCAAGTGGGACAGTGTATTCTGGTCATACAACTACATGGACTGGAAAAGTAGCTATACCTTATCCATCAGATTATGGATATGCATCAGATTTGAGCTTATGTCAAGTGAAATTGAATAATTATGGCTATAATAGTAATTGTACAAATACTAATTGGATGAAGCCTATAATGAGTGATTATTACTGGTTTATTACTCCTAATCCTGATTCTGAAATAAAGGTGTGGATCGTTAATTTTGATGGTATAGTTGAAAACGATTACTATGTTAGTTATCAGTTTTGGACATCCCCAGTCCTTTCTCTTAACTCTGAACAGGGCTTTTTAAAGGGTACAGGGACAAATAGTAATCCTTATCAGTTGTCTGTGCAATAGATTGCTGATATGATAAGTATATAAACAACAATATGTAGGAGGTTTTAGTTATGTTAATTACATCAGTAAATAATAATAGAATTAAAGATATATGTAAATTAAAAGAAAAGAAATATCGAGATAGTACTAATACTTTTATTATTGAGGGTAAGAATCTAATAAATGAAGCATATAAAAAGAATCTATTAAAAGAAATATATGTACTTGAAAGTACAGATATTTCTTTAGATATAGATACTTATTATGTAACTAAAGAGGTAATGAAAAAGATATCTAGTACTGATAGTATACCTAGTATTATAGGTATATGTAATAAAAAGAAAGAAAATAGTCTTGGTAATAGATTATTAATATTAGATAATATTCAAGATCCAGGTAATTTAGGTACTATGATCAGATCATCTAAAGCATTTAATATAGATACTATTATAGTAAGTCCTGATACTGTAGATATGTATAATCCTAAAGTATTAAGAGCTACTGAAGGTATGATATTTCATACTAATATAATAGTAAGAGAATTATCCTCTTTTATTGAGAATATAAAAGAAGATAATTATATAATATATGGAACTAAGGTAGATGGTGGTACTAATATTAAAGATATAAATATTAATAATAAATATGCTTTAGTAATAGGAAATGAAGGAAGAGGTATGTCTAGTACTATTAGTGATTTATGTGATAAATATTTATATATAAAAATGAATAATGAAGTAGAAAGTTTAAATGCTGCAGTAGCGGCTTCTATCCTTCTATATGAAATGGATGATAAATATGACATTAATTAAAATAGGTAAAATAGTAAATACTCATGGTATTAAAGGAGAATTAAGATTACTATCTAAATTTCCTTATAAAGATAAAGTATTTATTAATAATATGAAAATATATATTGATAAAAAAGATATTGAAGTAATAAATACTTATCGTAAACATAAGAATTTTGATATGATTACATTAAAAGGATATAGTAATATTAATGAAGTATTAAAATATAAAGGTAAATATGTTTATGTAGATAATAATGATATAGTATTAGATAATAATAAATATTTAGATGAAGATTTAATTGGATTAAATGTTATATATGAAGATAATGATAAAGGTATTATTACTGATATAGAAAGATATGATAAAACAGTATTATTTAATATTAAAGGTAATGATAAAGAATATTTAATACCATATAATGATAATTTAATAGATAAGATTGATATTAATGATAAGAAAATATATATAAAAGATATTAAAGGATTATTTGAATAACTAGAAATATACTAGTTATTTTTATCTTGTATAAATTTTATAATAGAAAGTCATAAATATTTTAAAGTTAAATATAAAATCAAGAAATGTGATACACAAATTAAGGAAATAGATATCCTCGAAGAAACATTAGCATATTGTATCGAGGCAAAATCTGCTAAAGAGATAAGAGAACATTTAAAATTAACATCAAAAAGATATAATATTATTAAGCTATTAATTAGTGAGGGAAAATTAAAATACACTAATAAGAATAGTATCAATGCTAGAAATCAGAAATATCGAATGGTAAAACAATATGATAAAAATAATACATAAGATTAAAGTTACTAGTAATACTAGTGCTTTTCTTATACTCAAAATTATATTATTACATAAATTATTATAAGAGGAGGAATGATATGATAAATCCTTATAATTATATGGATAAAGATAATAAATGTAAGTGTAATCCTGTTATAATTGGTATGACAGGTCCAAGAGGTCCACAAGGAAGACAAGGGGATATAGGTCCGACAGGGCCTCAAGGTGAAAGAGGAGAGATAGGACCAACAGGGCCAGTTCCTGTTAGCAGTACCGATAGTATTTTTTTTGCTAGCTATAATGATACTAAAGAAAATAAGGCATTAGAAATTAATGATACTTGGTTAATACCAAATCCTAGTGAATATTTTATTGTACCAAATGATACAGAAGTAGAATCAGCACCAGGTATATACGAAATTAATTTATCGGGACATATAACTGGAGTAGATACTACTCATAGTGGAACTTTCTATCTAGCGGATAGTACAGGTTCTGCTATTAAAGATTTAACATTCGAACTTTTGACTGGAAATATAAATGAAATGTATTTCTCTAAAACTATTTTATTTAGATTTGATGAAGACACAATACTTGAAGTAATAACTAGTGTATCAGGAGATCAAAATACCTCGAATGTTGCTATTAAAGATGTAACATTACTTATAAAGAAAATCCATGAATAACAAGTACTTTCTAGTACTTTTTTTCTTTACATTAATATTCATATTTGATATAATTATTAGAGAAATGAGGCGGTATATATGAAAATAAAATATACATTATTACATAAAGATAAAGATACTAAAGCGAGATATGGGACTTTAGAAACTAACTATGGTAAGTTTGAGACACCGATGTTTATGCCAGTAGGGACTCAGGCTACTGTTAAAACATTAGATCCAGAAGAAATAAAAGAAATAGGAGCAGGAGTTATTCTATCTAATACCTATCATCTATGGCTTAGACCAGGAGAAGATATTGTTGCTAAAGCAGGAGGACTTCATAAATTTATGAATTATGATGGACCAATCCTTACTGACTGTGGCGGTTTTCAAGTATTTAGTTTGGCTAAGCCTAAAGATATCAGTGAAGAGGGAGTAGTATTTAAGAGTCATATTAACGGAGAGAGATTATTCTTGACACCTGAAAAGAGTATTGAAATACAAAATAAATTAGATAGTGATATTGCTATGAGTTTTGATGAATGCCCACCATATCCTGTAACTCATGAATATATGAAGAATAGTGTTGAAAGAACTATTAGATGGGCTAAGAGGGGAAAGGCTGTCTTTAATAATCCTAATCAAAGTTTATTTGGTATTGTACAAGGAGGAGAATTTGAAGATTTAAGAGAATGGTCTTGTAAAGAAACCGTTAAATTAGATTTTGATGGTTATTCAATAGGAGGAACCTCTGTAGGAGAAGATAAACCGACGATGTATAAGATGATTGAATATGGTATTAAATATTTACCAGAAGACAAGCCAAGATATCTAATGGGAGTAGGAGAGCCAACTGATTTATTTGAAGGTGTTGAAAGAGGAGTAGATATGTTTGATTGTGTACTTCCTACTCGTCTTGCTAGACATGGTCATGCCTTTACTAGGGATGGTAAGATTAATTTAAGAAATGCTAAATATAAAGAAGATTTTACACCAGTAGATAGTACTTGTGATTGTAAATGTTGTAGAAATTACACTAAAGCCTATATAAGACACCTTTTAGTAGCGGATGAAACCTTAGGACAAAGGTTATTATCAATTCATAATTTAAGATTTCTAATCAAAATAATGGAAGATATAAGAGAAGCTATTAAAGAAGATAAATTCTTAGAATTAAAAGAAGAATTTTATAATAATTATAAGAAAAAATAATATATTTAAATAGGAAAAGAGGGTTACTATGAAGAAAATACTAAAGATAAATATTATCAATCTAATGACATTACTATATCTTGAATTAACTTATGGTCTATTAGTTATTGGTTCTTTTAATCATGAGCAGATATTTAGTATTATTCTTTATAGTATTTTTATATCTTTAGTAATGACCATTCTAATGACTGTGTGGCATGAAAAAGTAAATAAAATAGTTAGTTATATAATCTATAGTATTATATGTTTTTGGTATGCTCTAGAAGCTGTTTTTAAGATGTTCTTACAGACTTATTTTTCTTTAGATTGTTTTAAACTAACTGATCAAGCAATGGGCTTTGCAGGAGAAACTATCAAAGTAATAGCAACCAATTTACCATATATTATTCTCTTTTTTATCCCTTTAATTATCATAATAATATTAAGAAAGAAAATAAATAGAAATATTGATAATAAAAAGTATTTACTTGCTTATATTATTTTAATACCATTGTCTTTCTTTACTTATAAATTATACATAGATAGTACTAAAGATGAAGAGAATATTACTTTATATGACCTTTATTATAATGTTGATAATGTTGCTTTAAATATTCAGAAAATGGGTATTATG
>CAKPAL010000026.1 GCA_934132925.1 uncultured Bacilli bacterium | reverse complement strand
GGTTTATTAATCATTCTCTTCACTTTATCACCACTTACTTATTATTATATCATATTTATAATAAATATACATATATTAAATTAGGTGATTTATGAATATTTATTTAATTAACGAATATGTAAATAGATTAAAAGTAAGTGATGTAACATATTATGCTGAAAAGCAAGGTATTATTCTAGATAAAGATGAAGCGAAACTAATTTATGACTATATTAAAAAAGATTATAAAACCATCATTTATGGTAATCCTAAAGATATACTAAATGAAATAAAATTCAAAGTAAAACCACTTACCTATAATAAAATAGAAAATCTATATATACAGTTCAAAGACAAAATTGACATGTTTACTAAAAACATAAGAGAAGGCTAACCTTCTCTTATTTTATTTATTAATTCTTTATCAAATACTTTACTTCTAATCATTTCAATCTCATATTTATATGGTGGATATATTTTCTCTTTAGGATTATCCTTCGTACTAACATAAGGCGTCTCAAGTATTCTAGGAATACCTTCTAATCTATCATTATAAATAATTTTAATTAAATTATCAAATCCTATTGTCCCAAAACCAATATTCTCATGCCTATCCTTATGACTACCAATATCATTCTTACTATCATTAACATGAATACAACCTATCTTATCAATACCAATTATACTATCAAATAAATCAAGTACCTCATCAAACTTACTCATATCATATCCAGCATCATTTAAATGACAAGTATCAATACATACACCAATTTTATTCTGATATTTAACACCATCTATAATATTTTTTAATTCTTCAAACGACTTACCAACCTCATTACCTTTACCTGCCATTGTTTCAAGTAATATTGTTACATCATAATCATTATCTAATATTAAGTTTAAACCTTTACTAATATTATTAATAGCCTCTTCTCTAGAACAATTAACTGCTGATCCTGGGTGTAAAACTAAATATTTAATACCTAATGTACTACATCTTTCTACTTCGTTAATAAGAAAAGATACTGAAAAATCAAAATTATTAAAATTAGCTAAATTAACTATATAAGGGGCATGTACTATTACTTTTTCTAAAGCAATATTATTTTCTTTCATTAATTTATATGCTTCCATAGTAAGTTCGTCTAATATAATTCCTCTATTAGTATTTTGTGGGGCTCCAGTATAAAACATAAAAGTATTTGCATTATATTTTAGTGCTTCTTTTACACTTCCTAGTAGTTGACTTTTGTTATTATATGATACATGACTACCTATTATTAATTCCATTATTTATCACTTCCTTAATATAATTATACTATACTTTTGTCAAAATAAAAAGAGGAATAATTCCTCTATATTAATTAATTTTGATGACCATTATCTTCACTGCTTAAAGCATAAACAGCCTTATTTGCAACAGCAAACTTACCAGCATCTTTTGCATTTAAGAATACAACAGCACTTCCAGAACTAGTAACTTTAATAGCAGAGCAAATTGATTGAGTTGGTTTATAATCAGCTTTAGCTAAATCAGTATCAGTTGGAACAGTTCCAGTAAGTATCAAATCATTTGTACTTAAATCAAGAATTTCAGCTAAATTAACAGTTCCTTTGGTACTATCTATATTACTAACAGTACCTAAACATTGCCAACTAGTAGTAGCAGTAGCTCCTTTCAATGTTTTACCAGGCGAAAGCAAATCTTGAGCAGCTCCTACATTATAACTATTTGCAGTTTCGCCTGCTAAGTTCCAGATACTTGATACTCTTGCATCACTAATAGTACTGATAATTGTAGGTACAGTAACTACTACGATAATAGCAAGTATAACAATAACTGCTAGTAACTCTATTAAGGTAAATCCTTTTCTATTTAATTTTTTCATAATTTTAATCCTCCTCTATTCATAAGATAATATTATCATAAAATTACTTATTAGTCAATTACTTTGTGATAAATTGTTACATATTTATCACCATATCTTTTACTTCTATATAGTCCTAAATCATCATAGTTATCAAGCAATTTATCACTACTATATTCTAATACTAATATGCCATTATCATATAATAAATCATATTTATTAATAAGACTAATAACTTCTTCCATTACTTCCATTTTATAAGGAGCATCCACTAGTACTATATTAAACTTAACATTATTATTTTTAAAATATATTAAAGCATCTTTATAATCTTTATTAATAACAATACTTTTATCTTTAATATTCATATTTTCAATATTCTTATTTAAATACTTAAGTATTTCTTTTCCATTATCAACGAAATAACATTTATTAGCTCCCATTGATATTGCTTCAATACCAAGACTACCTGTACCACAAAATAAATCAAGTACTATAGATTCATTAATATAATTTTGAATACTAGCAAACATTGATTCTTTTACTCTATCCATCGTAGGTCTAGTACCAGGAGTGTTATAGCCAATTATATTTCTCCCTTTTAAATAACCACTAATTACTCTCATTTATGACAACCCCTTACATCAGTATACATCCTAAATCTTTTATTAATATCCATAACATAATAAAAGAGTTCATTATAATATTTCATATATTCCGTATATTCATTATAACTATTAATCTTCTTTTTAAGAGATATCTTTTCATAATCTTCTATAGAACTATTATATTTTTTAATCATATCTAGTAACTCTTTATTATTTACTACTAAATCTTTATAATATTTTAACTTCTTAATCAAATCACTATCTTCAAATACCTCTATTAGTATTTTAGTTTTCTCTATAACATTATCCATTATCTATATTTAAAACTTTTCTCCATTTCTCTTTGAATATCTCTCTCTTTAATAGTCTCCTTCTTATTATAATTCTTTTTACCTTTAGCTACCCCAAGTAAAACCTTAGCCTTATTCTTAACAAAATAAATCTTAAGAGGTACTATTGTATAACCATCTATTTCTAATTTATCTCTTAATTTTAATATTTCCTTTTTATGAAGTAATAACTTTCTCGTTCTGTCTTCATCATGATTAAAAATATTACCTTCCTTATACTGTGAAATATGTGTATTAAGTAAAAATATTTCATTATTTCTAATAATAGCATAACTATCTTTAATATTTACTTTACCTTCCCTAATAGATTTAATCTCTGTTCCAGTAAGTACAATACCAGCCTCATAAGTATCCTCAATCTCATAATCATACCTTGCTTTTCTATTTAATATTTCCATCTGTATCACCTTTCATCATCTTCAGCATATTAATTTGCCTATTGAGTAAAATACACTTCATAGATAATCTCCTTTACCTAATTTTATCACAAAATCACCGTCATATCAATAGAAAACAAAAGAGAATTACTTCTAATACTATTACCCTTTAAAACACATTTTTTCTTTTAATATTACCTTTATAAATAGCCATTTTACTTTTTGGCAAAAATAAAATAACCAATTAAGGTTATTTTATTACAATATTAACAATTCTATTGGGTACAGAAATTACTTTAATAATTTCTTTTCCTTCTAACCATTTTTTGATAACTTCACTATTCATAGCTAGTTCTTCTAGTTCTTCTTTAGATGAATCTTTCTTAATTCTAATAGTGTCTCTTACCTTACCATTAACTTGTACTGCTATATCTATTTCATTATCGATAGTTTTATCTTCATCATAACTAGGCCATACTCTATCACAAATAGGAGTATATCCTAATTCTTCATTTAACTCTTCAGTAATATGAGGAGCAATAGGATTAAGTAAGTCTAATAATACTCTATAATCACCTTTCGTAATAGCCTCTTTTTCATCATAAGCGTTAACTAAAATCATAAGTGTACTAACAGCGGTATTATAAGCCATATGAGTTAAATCATAACCAACTTTCTTAATACTCTTATTAATAATAACTTCTAAATCTTTAGAATATTTTTCACCTTCAGTTACTTTATCCTTTAATCTAACTACTCTATCAATAAATCTCTTACATCCTTTTAATGAATCAGTACTCCATGGAGCATCTTGTTCATAATCTCCCATAAACATCTCATAAACTCTTAAAGTATCTGCTCCATAGTCATTTACAATATCATCAGGATTAATAACATTACCTTTACTCTTACTCATCTTCTCGTTATTATCTCCTAATACCATACCATGACTTACTCTCGTCCAAATCATTTCTTTTTTAGGAACTAATCCAAAATTATATAACATTTGTACCCAGAATCTAGCATATAGTAAGTGTCTAGCAGTATGTTCCATACCACCATTATACCAGTCTACTCTATTCCAATATTTCATCGCATCCATACTAGCAAATTCTTTATCATTATGAGGATCCATAAATCTCAAGAAATACCAAGAAGAACCAGCCCAGTTGGGCATAGTATCAGTTTCTCTTTTAGCAGGACCACCACAATGAGGACAAGTGATATTAACAAAACTATCTATTTTAGCAAGCGGAGATTCACCAGTATCCGTAGGCTCATACTCTGCTACATCAGGAAGTAACAAAGGTAAATCTTTTTCGTCCATAGGTACCCATCCACATTTCTCACAATAAATCATTGGAATAGGTTCTCCCCAGAATCTTTGTCTAGAGAAAATCCAATCTCTCATTTTATAATTATTAACTCTTCTAGCAATGCCTTCTTTTTCAAGTTTATCAGTAATAGCCTCTTTAGCCTCTTCTACTGTCATACCAGTAAACTCTTCTGAATTAATAAGTTTACATCCTTTACCTAAATAATCATGTTTTTCAAAAGCCTTTTCACTAGTATTACCACCAGATATTACTTCAACCATTTCAAGATTATGTTCTTTAGCATATTCAAAGTCTCTTTGATCATGACTTGGTACAGCCATAACAGCACCTGTACCATAGTCTCCTAATACAAAGTCTCCTAAAAAGATTGGAACTTCCTTACCATTAATAGGATTAATAGCTTTAATACCTTTAATTTCAACACCAGTCTTACCTTTATTAAGTTCAGTTCTCTCCATACCAGACTTTTTAGAAGTCTCTTTAATATACTCATTTACTTCTTCTTTATTTTTTACTCTAGGCATTAATTCTTTAATTAATTTACCATCCGGAGCAATAACAAAGAAAGTAATACCATATACAGTTTCAATACAAGTAGTAAATACTGAGAAAGAACCGCCACCAACAATATTAACATCTAACTCAACACCAGTAGACTTACCTATCCAGTTTATTTGACCAAGTTTAACTCTTTCTTTAAAATTAGTATCATCAAGTCCTGTAAGTAAATCTTCAGCATAAGCACTCATCTTAAGCATCCATTGTGATTTTTCTTTTTGAACTACTGCTTCGCCACATCTCTCACAAACACCACCAGCGGCATCTTCATTAGATAAAACAGTTTTACAATTAGGACACCAATTTACTGGTACTGTTGCTTTATAAGCCATACCATGTTTATAAAATTGTAAGAATTGCCATTGTGTCCATTTATAATACTCTGGATCAGTAGTAGAAAACTCTCTACTCCAATCAAATGAAAAACCAAGTTTTTTCATTTGTCCTTTAAATGTTTTAATATTCTCTTTTACTGCATCTTTAGGATGAATATGATTCTTAATAGCATATTGCTCTGCTGGTGCTCCAAATGCATCCCATCCCATTGGATATAAAACATTATATCCTTCTCTTCTCTTCATTCTAGCAAGAGCATCTTGAGCAGTATAACTTCTAACATGACCAACATGTAAGCCACTACCAGATGGATAAGGGAACTCTACCAATATATAATAAGGTTTCTTATCACTACCAGTAACAGCTTTAAAACTATCATTATTATCCCAATATTCTTGCCATTTCTTTTCTATTTTCTTAAAATTATACATATTATTTCCTTCTCTCTATCTTCTGTTTCTTTTGATAATATCTACCAATTATACCATAACAAATAACTATTAATAATATAATAATAACAAGACCACAAATAAACATCCATATCCAATTATCTAATAATTTAAATACTATTATATAAGTAGTTACTATAATAAATGTATTCACAAATAATGTCATATACATAAATTTTTTATAATCAATATCTTTTTCTTTCAGTCCATATAAACTAATTACATAATAATACTCAATAGGTACTTTATTCTTATTATATTTAGTTTTCTTTCTAACAAAAAGAAGATAATAGAGAAGAAAAACCAAAGCATAAGAAATTATGTATTCTAACATTATATTTAGTATTTCCTTCATCCTATTACCTCCATATATCTATGTATTATACTATATTTTTTGAATATACTCAAGTAAATTAATAAATATTTTAATATATTTATTTTCTAATCCCTTTCTCTTTAATTTTCTAATTAATATTCTCTTCTTTCTAATTTCAATATCACTAAATAATATCTTATCTAATTCTTCTTTTAAATTAGTATTAATACTCATATCATATAAAATCTCTTTAATTTCTTCATTAACTAATACAACAGAACTAACAATAGTATCAACACCTTTAATATTAACATTAATATCTCTACCTATCATAACATCATATAACTTAACAATAAAATCATCTTTATCATATAAGCATTCATATTTAATAGAAGTATCACTAATATTAATCTCATTAATATTTTTAATATTTTTAAATCTTAAAATATAATTTCTCTTACTAAGAAGATTTCTGCCATCTACTCTCTTAATACTAAAATTATAATTATTTTCTTCATAATAATAATTAAACTTCGTAATCATATACATACCATGTTCAAAATTATAAGTACTACCATCATCTTCATATAAACTATATTCACCGCTATCAAGAGGATATATATATAATTCTAAACTATTAGGAATATTTTCTTTAATATCATTACTAGTAGGAATAATACTACCTGCTTTTACAAATACTGGATAATCCTCATCTCTATAAAAGTTATTATAATTTTTACCACCAACATACTTCTTACCTTGTAAGAAATCAAACCAAATACCATCAGGTACAAATACCTTCTTAATAACCCTATTAATAGAAATATTCTTTCTTTCCGTAATTGGTGATACAAAGAACTCTCTGCCAAAGAAATATTGATTTTTATAATTAGGTTCATCTAATATTTTAGGATAATCAAAGTAAAAAGGTTTAACAATACCCTTACCAGTAGTATGATAATTATAACTCTCACTATAAATATAAGGAATAAGTTTATATCTTAAATTCATATAAAAGATAATACTACTCTCAATATTAGGACTCCATTTCCAAGGCTCTCTCTTATAATATTTACCGCCCTCACTAGCTAGTAAAAATATCGGACTAAAACAAGCAAACTGCATATATCTTAAATACAATTCATCTTCTTCAATACCACCAGAATAACCTCCTATTGGATGAGCAATAAATGAAATACCCATATTATAACCCTGAAGATTATATCTAGGAAGTAATTTAAAAGTAGTCCAATTAACTAAAGTCTTTCCACTCCATATAATAGGATAACGATGACTAGCAATACCACTATTTCTCGATAAAATAAGCCCTCTCTTACCAGAAATAACCATCTTACCATAATGATAATGATCTATCTTCCATAAATTTTTCCTATCAGAAGGATTATTATAATCAATACTAAATAAACTAACACCATTAGCTTCAAGATTATTAATTAAAGCATTAAAGTATAAACCTATCTTCTCATTGCTAAAAGGAATAAACTTAATACTATCATTAATATAACTACTAATAAGTTTATAGTCATTACTACTATTAGTAATCAAAAAATCAGGATTAATCGTAACACCAAGTTTAATATTATTTCTATTTAAATATTCACTAACATTCTTCATACTAATACTAGGAGTATAACCATCATTCTTATTATGCCAATGATCTCCTAGTAAAAGAATAGATATAGGAATATTATCATGATTAAATCTACCAATTAAATCTTCAATATTACTCTCATTATAATTCTCATTCTTATACCACCAAGCTCCTAAAGCATATCTAGGAATTAAACTAGGATAACCAGTTAATTTAAAATAATCTTCCATACAACCATCAAAATCTTTACCATACATAAATAAATATATATCTTTAATACCCTTATCTCTTTCAACAAAAGTATCATTATCATCAAGTACTAGAGAACCACTATCATCTAATACACAAAACCCATCTAAAGAATATAATCCCTTATCTAATACAATCTTATCCTTAATACTATCAATAGAATAATTAATACCCCTTAAATTCTTAGCCTCAGGATTATTAAATTGCCACTCAATATCTGTACCATTTAAAACAGCCTTTATATTACTAGATAAAACATTACTCTTAATAGGACTATCTTTAACATAAGTCAAAGTAAATACCCCAGTATTAATTTCTATCATAGTCTCACTCTCTACAATAGAATAATTAAACTTCGGAAATAATCTATTAATAACTAAAGAGGTAGCTCTATCTTCAAATAAACCCTTATCATTATATTCAATTCTAATAAGCCTAGGACTAAGTACACTAATCCTAAACTTATTACCAGTAATATAACTCTCTCTATTACTAATCAAATTCTCTCTATTTCCAATATAATAATTAGTTATATTCCTCATTAGTTATTCACCTTCTTATTTCTTTTCTATTTTTATACATCTAATTGATAAGGATCTGAACTCGTACCACTTCCCGATTTAATATCTAAATCGGAAATCAAATGAAGGGTTGGCACCACTCCATAAACATGATAAGTGTTGTAAGTTTCATAGGTTTGGTCAAGGATATCCCCAACACTTCCAAGGGAACCTACATAAAGTGAACCGTTTTGGGAACCTGACGGAGTCAATAGCCACTCAAAGCCACCCGTTGCAAATATATGACTCATCCAATTATATGAAGTACAATACGAATTCAAAGTATTAGGAGCATAATCAGCAATCAGACGATTGCAGTGATTAAAATCAGTAGCATATCCATAATCACTCGCATAGGGAATTGCTATTTTTCCAAGCCACATTGTAGTTCTAGTATTATCATATACTATTCCATTTACCCTCTCATTTAAAAATGCTGTTGTAGAAGATATTGACCGACCAGTAGTTCCTTTTGTATAATGCGTCGTTTCCGCTATTAAATTTCTTGTTGCATCGTTTTTTAATCCAGTACTTGTAAAATCACATAAACCTGTAGCATTACTTTCACCATTATAACATGTTCCACTACCTGCGTTCCAGTATAGGCTTCCTCCGACGCTTTCACTTTCATAGCCGCCATTTAATAATTTCATTAAATCAGCTTGTGACCACTCATTTACTCCATTACCAGAGTTTGTACTACTATCACTGGTATCCCATGAATAATTACCTATACTTTCACTTCTCATTATTTTTACCTTACCGTCAAATACTCCAATTATTCGCCATGTTTCACATGCACTTGAGGATTGATTACTATAATCAGAACAATTAAAATATATATAATTATTTGGTGAAGCACCATAGTATCTTATATTACCATCAATGTCAGTAATTAATTTGTTCATTGCATCATACTGATAGGTTACACCCTGATTTATTATATCACTTTTAGATGAAGTTGCAAATAAATTACTTATTCTATAAGCAAATGTATTATAATTAGCATCAAATATCTTCTTTATAGTTGCCTCACAACTAATAAATGCTGAAATAGTTTGTCCTTCTGAAGAAGCCTCTTCAGCACTATTATCATTAAACCATAAATACACTGTATATTCAGTACTTGTTGTATTAAGTGGTATATTAACAGCAAGTGGTATTTTAGAACTAGCAGTTACCCCTTTTAAATTACCATTAGATACAATATTGGTACCATCAGTTACTACATACCTTAAAGCTGAACTATTGCTTAAAGTACTACCAATTGAAGTAACATTTAAATATATATGTCCATATATATCATAAGTATTATCTTTCTTATATAAAGTAACAGTAACACTATTACCACCAGTATAATCAGTACTAGGTTCTAATACTTTATTAGTAATATCAGTACCTTTAGCATAAGTAATGTAATAATCTAAACCTCTAGTAATAGTATCTACATTTACATTAGCAAATACATATCTATAATAAGCATAAGTACTACCTATAATTGCTAATACAAGTATTATAATTCCTATAATCATATATGTTTTACCTTTATTTTTTTTCATAGTATCCATCCTCACTATCCTACTAGAATAATGATACCATAAAAACACAAAGAGTGCAATATTATTGCACTCTTTTATTAATTAATTTTCTCTTTATTATGTAAAACACTACACTAATAAATACATAAAATATTATTACTAATATACTATTAAATATCTTATCTATATCTACCTTGACAATAAAAGTAAATAATACTAATATTAAAGTATATATAATATTACCATAAATAATATTTAATATATTATTAAAGTTATCAAGAAGTGATAACTTTAATTTATTTCTAATTAAAATTATACCTATTATTGTACTAATAATCATCCCTAGTATAATACTCATAATAGAACCACTAACTAAATTATAACCCATTCTATATGAACTATTAATAATAGGTATACTAGTAATTAAAGAAATAACTAAACCTATCAATAATATAATAACAACATTCTTCTCTTTGTTGCATATCATATTAATATTAATAATAACCTCATAAAAAATATAAAAGAATAATAAATAACTAACATCTAATATAATATTAATAGTACTACCATTAAATAATATATTATTAATAGGTTTAGATATAATTATTAATAATACCATAAGTGATATTGTAACATTAATTATTTTATTAATAAAATTATATATATTATATTCACTCTTATTAATTATCTTATTCTTTAACTCATTAAAACTATCAATATAAATATTATTAATAATTTTATAAATAAAATAAATAACACTAATACCATATAAATATATATTAGTAATATAATTACCAATAGTATCATAACTATAATTATATTTATTAATTAATATAAAATATAAGATAACTATCGAAAAATAAATATAAGAACCCTTAATAATATTAAATATTGTATTAACCTTATCAGTAATTAAACAATCCTTAACTTCCTTAATATAATTAATCTTATTTTCTTCTCTTTTCTTTACATATTTATTTTTCCTAAAAATAAATATGTAAAACATTATATTAAAGAAAATAAAGTTAATTATATTCACCAAATATAAAATACAAATATTAATATAATTATCAAAATGAAAGACCTTATATAATAAAATAATACTAATAAATACTAATACAATATTAATTATTTTATATATATCAATAATCTTATTATTAATATACTCCCCTTCTATTTTCATAATAACATTAGTATATAAATATATACACATACAAATACTAACTAAAGAAATACCCTTAATATCAATTAATAAACCAAATAAATAACCAATTAACATTAGTATAAGAATAATAATAGATATAAATATAATAGTATATTTAAATAACCTATTACTAGAATAATAATATTTACTATTATTAAACTTATTTACCTTATCCTTAATACTAGTACTAGAAAATAAACTCCTAAAAATAATAAACATACTAAAACTCATAGTAAATAATAACATATTACTACCTTTAGTAAAATAAAACAAAAAAATCATAAGTAAAAAATATAGTATGTTTATTATTTTTTTCATCACTTATATACCTCTCTAATAAAATTATAAACAAAAAATACAAAAAAAGCAATTTTTTTCAAAAATATACTTGATTTTTTTATATAATTGGTGTACAATTTATATTGTCTGATGTCTTGGTAGCTCAGCTGGATAGAGCAATCGCCTTCTAAGCGATCGGTCTGGAGTTCGAATCTCCACCAGGACACCACTTATTAATATTAAATCCTTAAGTTTAT
>CAKPAL010000025.1 GCA_934132925.1 uncultured Bacilli bacterium | reverse complement strand
GGAGATGCTTATGGTATGTATAATCATCCTTATGGTTCTAAAATAGGTGAATGGTATACTCAAGTAGAAGCATTAGAAAAAAATGTTGTTGACAACCAAGGTTTAGATAAAATTACTTTAAATGATGATGGTTATACTGATACTGTAAGTGGTTGTACTATTAAAATTGATGCTTTATATGCCGCTTTAGAAAATGCTTTAAAACAAGCAAAAAAATAATCTAGTTAATGCTAGATTTTTTTCTTTTGGGTATTGTATTTGTATTTAGTTTATGTTATCATTTAATATGTAAGGTAGATATGAAAGGAAGGACAGTTATGAAAAATATGAATGTAAAAGAATATAGAAACCCCTGCATAATACTGTCCCAAAAATATGATAACACTCACACCCAAAATTATAAAAAGGGGTGGTTTGTTTATCTTACTATAAATAAAAGATATAATAATAAAATAAATAAAGACTATGAAATAACTAATAGAAATATTAGTGATTTTTCATAGTCTTTTTGTAATGGAAGGAGTTTAAATAATATGAAAGATTATACTAAAAAACAAAGAACATTAATAATATTAGGGGTAGCGGTATTTATTCTAATAGGATCAGGTATTACCTATGCCGCACTTACTTGGTCTAGTGATAAAATAAATATAGGACTAACAAGTGGATGCTTTGAAATAGATTATACACCAGGTGGTGCTATAAATAATGCTAATGTAGAGATAATGGATGAGAGTACTTTAATAAGTAATAATAAATTTACTATTACTGATGGTATAGCCTTAACTTATGCTAATATAGGTATAAAAAGTACTTGTAGTATAGAAGGTTATGGTTCATTATACTTAAATGTAACAAGTTTATCTAGTGCTTTTACGACAGGAGAAAGTAAAGGCTCACTTAAGTATGCCATATTAAATAATACCAGTAGTAGTACTACTCTAACAGTAGCAGGTCTAAAAGGCCAATCTTTTGATATAATAAAAACGGGTACTATAACAAGTACAGGCACAGTAAATATATTAAATAAGAAACTATCTAATACAGTACAAAATAAATATTTAATAGTATTTTATATCGATGGTTCAAAGATAGGTAACGATGTAGTGGGCTCAACCTTTGCGGGTAATATTAGTGCAGATGCCCATCAAGGACAAGGACCAGTAAATACAGTAGAATTGCTTACTGAATTATATACTAATGCTACAAAAACGACAACAACGTTGGATGGTGTAACATATAATTTAGCTTCATCAGTTGGACTAATGAATGATAGAAAAGGTAGTATGTCTACAGGAATAGATGCTGGAAATATAAGATATTATGGAGCCTCACCAAATAACTATATATACTTCAATTGTTCTGATTATAACAATCAATCCTCAAGTACATGTGAAACATGGAGAATAATAGGAGTATTTGATGGCAAGGTAAAAATAATGAGAAATGAAAATATAGGTGGATATTCCTGGGATACTTCAGATAGTAGTACAAACTCTAGATATGGAGTAAATGAATGGTCAGATGCTGATTTAATGAAATTATTAAATAGTGGTTATGATAGTGAAAGTGTTGGAGGAAGTCTATACTGGAATGCCAAGAGTGGAACATGTTATAATAATTATGATAATGCCACAACATCATGTAACTTTACAAGCACAGGATTAAAAAATGATACGACAAGAAATATGATCGCAGAGACAACATATTATACAAGAGGACATAATAGTAATAGTATATATGTAGGAGCAATGTATGATAAAGAAAGAGTAAGTGGAACTGTATATGATAGCACTAGATCGACTACATGGACAGGCAAAGTTGCTATTCCTTATCCAAGTGATTATGGCTATGCCACAGATTTAAGTTTGTGTCAAAAAAAATTAAACTCTTATAATGACGAAACATGCACAGCAAATAATTGGATGAAGAATATATTAGGAGCAGATAGTTGGGGCCAATTATTGACTTCAAATCCTGAATCTGCGTATATTGTGTGGTTTGTGGATTCAGACGGCTATATCGACCACGCTGTCAGTAGTGCCTGTGATGCACATGGAGTCGTACCAGTCCTTTCTCTTAACTCTGAATTAGATATAAAATTAGGAACTGGTACGAGTAGTGATCCTTATCAATTATCTGTTTAAGAAGGTACGAGAGTATCTTCTTTTTACTATATGATTGTATAAAAATAATAAATAAGACATATATTTAATTAGGTGGTTATCTTGAAAAATATAATTAGAATATTTTTAATAATTGGGTTAGTATGTTTTAGTTTTTATTATACTGATAAAGTAATGAATATACTTAATAATAGAGATCCTTTAATGATTAAATTAAATGATATTAAGGATAGTTATGAGGTGTTACCGGTTAATGCTATTATTGATAATGATACTATTATACCTGGTATTAAAGGGGTAATAGTTGATGTTGATAAGAGTTATGAAGAAATGAAATTAGGGGGTATTTTTAGGGAAGAAGCTTTGGTATATAGAGATATTATGCCTAGTAATAGTTTAGTTAATAATATGGATAAGTATATTATTAGAGGATGTAATAAGAATGAGGTTGCTTTAGTTATTATATATAATGATAGGGATTATGATAAGATTAAGAATATTAGTAATTTATCGTTATATTTAAATCATAAGGATATTAATATTAATAATATTAAAAAATTAAAGAATAATGAATTATATACTTATGGTAATAATGGTATATATAGTGATAGTATATTAGAAAATGATAATGCTTTAATTAATAGAATAAGTAATAATAGTTCTAAATATTGTTTATTTAAAGAAAAGAATAATAGTTATTTAAATATATGTAATAGTAATAATATGATGGCAGTTATTCCTACAATAATAGGTAATTATAGTGATATTAAGAATAAGCTTAGTAATGGTAGTATTATATTACTTAATGATATTGATAATATTGATATTATTATTAAATATATTACTAGTAGAGGTTATAATATTGTTTCTTTATCTAAATTACTTACTGAATAGTTGACTTTATTATAATTATTGATATAATAGTGGTCAAAGGAGAATTGTATTGTAATGAATGATAATGGTAAAAGAAGAATAGTGTCGTTACTTTTGGCTACTAGTATAATGATTACTTCATTTGGTTTAACTAGTTGTGGAAGGAAGAGAGGGCAATACTCTACTAGTGAGAAAGCCTCTATTTATGAAGAAATTAAGAATGGTCCTGATGAGTGGTTTTGTGATGTCTTCGTTGAGGATTATAATGATAATATAATTGAGGGTGCAGAGTTTATTCTTAAGGATGAATATGATAATTTAATTGATAGTTGGGTTAGTGATAAAAAGGCTCATAGATTAATTGGCTTAGAAGATAAGATATATATTTTAACTGAAGTTAAAACCCCAGATGGTTATGTTATTAGTGGTAATAATTCTTGGGTTATTAATCCTGGTAGTGGTTATAGAAAAGAGATTCTTGGTATTAAGAATATTAAGAAGAAAGATTATAAAGAGAACGATGTTTATAATATTTTAAATACTGGTAAGAAAGAATATATTAATGATGAGTATTTTGTATTGAAGATTAAAGATAGTTATGATAATAAAAAAAGTAAAAGAGATCATTTGGAATATAGAAATAAACTTCCTAAATATATTTTATTAAAAGGTACACAAAGTGAGGCTGTAATACCAGAATATAGTAATACTATTCAGTATGAGTTTAATGATGTTACTTCAGGTAATTCTTTTAATACTACTAATGTAGTTATGACTTATAATGGTGATGGTTATTATTCCCTTCTTCTTTATAGAAGTTATCTTGGTATTAAGGGTAAGATATCTAATGATAATTTGTTTATGGTACCTTTATATGATTTAAGTAAAGAAGAATTTAATGAATTAGAAAATGAATTATCTGATTACCCTGATATGTTAGATAAGATATATTTTTATAGTAATAATAAAACAAAGACTTTGGTTAAATAGTCTTTGTTTTCTATTGTATAAATAATTATAATATGTTATACTTTTATGGTAGGTAAGGGAAGTATTATGAGTAAGAAGAAAAAGAGTGTTGTAGATAAGTTATTATATTATTTTGTTATTTTTTTATTAGGTGCTTTTACTGGATATATATATGAAGTTATTTTTTATTATATGACACTTGGTATATTTAATAATTGGGGTGTTTTATATGGCCCTTGGCTTCCAATATATGGAATAGGGGCAGTATTGTTAAGTTTTTTAAAGGTATTTAAAAAGAGACCAATATTATTGTTTGTTTTTAGTATATTGATAACGGGATTATTAGAATATGTTATTGGTTATATTAGTATTAATTTCTTTAATCAAAGGTTATGGGATTATAGTGGTCTATTTTTGAATATAGATGGTTTGGTATGTTTTAGAAGTGTTATTACTTTTGCTATAGGTTCTCTTATTCTTAATTATTTATTATTACCAGTAATTGATAAGTATTTTAATAAGAAGTATTATAAATATACTTATATGGTAATGATTATTTTTATTGTTGATATTATTGTTAGTAATATATATCGTAACCCTTATATTTTTTAGGGTTATCTTTTTTTGTTAATACCTAGAATACTACCTAATATGGATATTACCATTAGTACTATATAATATATTATTGATAAGTAGGTAAATGATTTGGTTATAATACTTGCAATTAGAAAAATAATAAGATATATACTACCATACTTAATACCTTCAATATAACCTTTTTGATTTGATAGTTTTCCTAACTTATAACTACCAATAAATATACTTATTAGAGGTATTAGTAGAAAGATTATTTTTAGAGGTATGCCACTTATTATATTGAAATAATTAAAGATAGTAACAATAATAGAGGATATGAGCAAGATACTAATTGTCCAAATAGAACTTTTTAAATAATTCATCATCATAAATATCACCAATAAATATTATGTTATTGTATAAAAAAATATACATTAGGACATAATGTTAATGGTGATAATTATGACAATAGTAGTAGTTAGAACAATATTCTTTTATTTATTTATATTTTTAATATATAGAATAATGGGAAAGAGAGAAGTAGGTCAACTTAGTATAACTGATTTAATTGTATCTTTGTTAATTGCTGAACTGACGGTTATCAGTATTGAAAATTATAAAGAAAGTATTTTGTATTCTTTAATACCAATAGTGATATTAGTATTGATGCAATGTATTTTGGCTTACTTTAGTTTGAAAAAACCGAAGTTTAGACTTTTTCTAGAGGGTAATCCTTCTTTAATTATTAAGAATGGTAAAATTAATTATAATGAAATGTTAAAACAGAGATATAATTTGGATGATTTATTAGTACAATTAAGGGATAAGGGATATCGTAGTATTGAAGAGGTAGAATATGCTATTTTAGAGAGTAGTGGTACATTATCAGTATTCCCTTATAAGAAAGAGACTTCACCATTACCATTACCAATTATATTAGATGGAGATATTCAAGAAGATACTTTGAAACATTTGAAAAAGGATAAGAAGTGGGTTTATAATTTTTTAGATAAGAAGGATATTGTATTAGAAGATGTTTTCTTTGCCTTCTACAAAGATAAGAATATCTTTATTATTAGAAATGATGATTTATTAAAATAGTAAAGTATCAAAAAAATTGGTACTTTTTTCTTATCTATAACATAAATTATGGTGAGGGGTGATATCTTTTGTCAGCATATAAAGAAATTGTAACTAAGGCAGTAGTAGGAAAAGGTAAGAAGTATTATAAAAATACTTATAAGGTAAATACTGATGCTACAGTTGATACTGTACTTGGTTGTTGGGTGATTAATCATAAATTTTCTGGTCATGAAGAATACGGTAAGATAATTATTAATGGTTCATTTGATGTTAATTTATGGTATTCTTATGATAATAATACTAAAACATCGGTTATGACAAAGAATATATCATATAATGAAATGGTTACTTTGGCACAGAAGGAAACAACAGATTCTTCGAAGAAGGATATTATAGTTAGATGTTTAAAAGGTCCTAGTTGTATATCTGCTAAAGAAGAAGGTAATAGTATTAGTATTGATATTGAAAAAGAACTTGGTATTGAGATAGTAGGAGATACGAAAGTTAAAATTGCTATAGAGGAAACTGAAGAGCCATGGGATGATATATTTGATGATGTTGATGAGACTACTGAAAAGGAAATTGAAGATAATATTGATCCTAACTATATTAAAGAAGAGAAGTAATCTTCTTTTTTTGTATTTAAGAGTATTAAATGATAAAAAAACATAAATAATTAAAAAAAACCTTATAAATAAGTATTTTTTAGTACTTTTTGGTTGACTTTCATAATATTATGTAATATAATTAATAACGAAACGGAAAGAAGATTATATTTATCTCACCTGATTACATATAGTAATAGGTAAAAGGCTGCATACGGGGAATTACAAAATTATTAGGCTTTTTTATGGATAAATGGATACTTCTTTAGTATTCATTTTTTTGGAGGTGTTAGCTATAGCTACTTTAAAGGATAATCCTATCAATGAACAAATTAGATGTAAGGAAATGATGGTAATTGGACCAAATGGAGAAAGTCTTGGTGTTAAGAGTAAACAAGATGCTCTTACATTAGCAGGTTATGCTGGCTTTGATTTAGTTCTTATGAGTGATAGTGGTAATATGCCAGTATGTAAAATAATGGACTATAATAAGTTTAAGTATGAAAAGAAGAAAAAAACTAAAGAGGCTCAAAAGAAACAAAGAGAATCGATGGTTGAAACTAAGGAGTTTAGATTATCAGTTAATATTGATATTCATGACTTTAATACAAGAGTAAATAATGCTAAAAAGGCTTTTGAAAAGGGTAACAAGGTAAAAGCAAGTATTAGATTTAAAGGAAGACAAATTGCTCATCCAGAACTTGCAAAAGAAGTATTAGATAGATTTTATAATGAAGTTAGTGATGTTGCAGAAATCGAACTAAAACCTAGAATTGAGGGTAGAACGATGTTTATGCAACTTACACCAAAGAAATAGAGGAGGAAATTATGACAAAACTTAAGAAAAATAAAATGAAAACTCATAAAGGAACTAAAAAAGTATTAAATGTAAGACAAAGTGGATCTATTAGTAAATCTAGACAAGGTGTATTACATAATACTGGTAAGAATAGTGCTGCTAGAGCAAGTAGTAAGAAACAAGGTACTAGTTTAAGCAAAGCTGATTACAAGAGAATTAAAGATTTAATATAGGAGGGATAACATGACAAGAGTTAAAGGTGGCACTGTTGCACGTGCTAGAAGAAAAAAAGTATTAAAAGAAGCAAAAGGTTATTTTGGTAGTAAACATAGATTATATAAGACTGCTCATGAGCAAGTAATGCACTCTGGTGTATATGCTTTTAGAGATAGAAAACAAAACAAGAGAAACTTTAGAAAATTATGGATTACAAGAATCAATGCTGGATGTAGAGAAAATGAAATCTCTTATTCTAGATTCATTGATGGTTTAAATAAAGCAGGGGTTACTATTAATAGAAAGATGCTTAGTGAACTTGCTATTGACAATCCTAAAGCATTTTCTGATTTAGTTGCTATTGCTAAAGATGCTTTAAATGGTAAAAAATATACACCTAAAGAAGTAAAAGCAGAAGCTAAAGAAGAGAAAAAAGAAGTAGAAAAGAAAACTACTACTAAAGCTACTGAAAAGAAAGAACCTGCTAAAAAAGCAGAAACTAAGAGTACTGCTAAAAAGAGTACAACTACTAAAAAAACTACAACTAAAAAAGAGGAAAAATAATTTTTCTTCTTTTCTTTTGGCTATATATTTGATATACTTATGTTGTAGTTAGGATGTGTATAGATGGATAATTTCTTTAGTGAAAAAGAAATAAAAAAGAGTAAAAGTAATGATATTGTAGGAATACTTGTCTTTCTACTTTTAGTAGTAGGAGGCTTATTATTTTACTTAAGTAGATATAGTGTTTCTAATGATGAGAAAAAAGAATTAATTAATAGTATTATGTCTTATGATAATAGTTATAGTTATGATTTTTTAGATTATATTTATAATGAGTATGGGTATAAGGTAATTACTTCTATTAATGATGAGTATGTTAATAATACTTATAATTATAATAAATGGCATAGTTTTACTGGTAATACTTTAAAGGTATTATATGATAATTATAATGATGTATATAAAAATAATGATATGGTTAAAGTTATTGATAAGAAAGGCGATATTACTTTGAGTTTTGTTGGTGATGTTTCACTAGCGGATAATTTTGATATTATGCCTTATTATGATGAGAGAAATGAAGGAATAGATGGTATTTTATCTAATGAAGTAGTGTCTATTATGAAGAATTCTGATATAATGGTAGCTAATAATGAGTTTACTATAAGTAATAGGGGTACTCCACTAGATAAATTATATACCTTTAGGGCAAGTCCAGAAAGACTTAATATTTATAAAGAAATGGGTGTTAATTTAGTTAGTACAGCAAATAATCATATATATGATTATGGAGAAGAGGCTTTTTTAGATACTTTAAAATATTTAAAAGAGTATGATATTCCTAATGTAGGAGCGGGGACTAATATTGATGAGGCAAAGGCTGCTTTTTATTATATAGTAAATGGTTATAAGATTGCTTTTATATCTTCTACTAGAGCAGAGAAGAATATTAAAACACCAGGGGCTACTTCAAATACAGGTGGTACTTTTAGATGTTATGATAATACGCTTTTAAAAGAGACAATTAAGGAAGAAAAAGAAAAGGCTGATTATGTTGTCCTTCTTATTCATTGGGGACGAGAGGATTCTCATGAGTTAGAAGATGTTATGATATCTACTAGTAAAGAGTATATTGATAGTGGAGCAGATCTTATTGTAGGTAGTCATGCTCATTATCTTCAAGGAATGGATTTCTATAAAGATAAATTAATTGCATATAATTTAGGTGATTTTATTTTTAATAGAGAAACTAAGGATACTGGTATTTTATCAGTTAAAATAGATAATGATGGTAAGATGAGTTATTATTTTATTCCTTGCAAACAAGAAAATTATAAAACTAATATACTTAATGGTAGTGAGAAATTAAGAGTTATCAATGATATGAATAATTATTCTTTAAATGCTATTATAGAAGATGATGGTAGTATTAATATTAAATCGTAGTTAGAAGATATTTCGTCTGATATAAAGAACATAAAATCATGTTTTGATTGACAAATAAAGGGAAATTTGCTATAATACTTGTGCTCTTGAAAGGAGAGATAATATGGAATATTATACTAGTATTAATCCTAGGGATACCAAAGGTATACAGTTTTGTGATTATGTAGAAGTAACAGATGTAAATGATGATATATATTTATACAATGTATATCATTCTAATAGATATGGTTTTTGTTTAATTTCTGATGATGAACCACTTATTAAGTTTTTGCATATTAATAATTCTAAATTGGAATTTTATTATGCTACTGGTGAAGTAAAAATTAGTGATATCGAAGCTAAAAGAATTAGAATTGATAGTCATTGGATAGAAAAGAAATTAATAGGTTTTAGTATTGAGGGAACATTACTTCAATATAATGATGAAATGGGTATGAAATATGGTTTAAATGGTGAAGAACACTATAATAAATATCCTAAAAGTTATGAAAATAGTATTAAAATTAAAAAGAAAGTTAAAGGGGAATAATTTATATTCTTCTTTTAATTAAATTATTGCTAAATAGTAATATTTAATATATAATATAATTTAGAAAAAAGGTGTAATATGAAAGAATTAGAAGAATATGCTAGAATTAATAATATACCAATAATGCAAAAAGATGGTATATTATATTTAATTAATTATATTAAAGAGAATAACATAAAAAATATACTTGAGATAGGAGCGGCCATTGGGTACTCTTCAATTATGATGGCTAGCATTAGTAGTGATATTAGTGTTACTACGATTGAAAAAGATAAAGATAGATATGATTTAGCAGTCACTAACATCAAAAAATATAACTTAGATAATCAAATAAATATTATCTATGGAGATGCCGTAGATACCGATATTACTGGTTTGTATGATTTAATATTTATAGATGCTGCGAAGGGTAAGAATACTTTCTTTTTTGAAAAATATAAGAATAATTTAGTCAAAGGAGGAACTATTATTACAGATAATTTATCTTTTCATGGTTTAGTTGAAGATCCAAGTTTAGTTAAGACTAAGAATCAAAAAGGTATTGTAAATAAAATTAAAGATTTTATTTCTTTTCTTGATAATAATGAAGAATTTACTACAGAATATATTCCAGTAGGAGATATAATAGCTATATCTAAAAGGAGAAGTGATTATGAGTAATTTAGTAGTTATTCCTGGCAATAAGGAAGATATAAATAAAATATTAAATATGGATATTAAAGGTATTATATTAGGAGTTAATTCTTTATCAATATATCCTTTGGAATTAGATATAGATAGTATTATAGATATTAAGAATAATACTGATAAAAAAGTATATGTTATCATAAATAAGATGATTCATAATAATGATTTAGATATGGTAAGAGAAGTTATTAATAAAATTAATGATTCTAATATTGATGGTATTATTTTTTATGACTTAGGGGTATTTAATATTATAAAGAAGATGAATGTTAATAAAGAATTAATACTAAGTATGGAGCATTTAAATGCTAGTATTAATAGTCATTTATTTTATAAGAAGAGGGGTATTACTGGTAGTATAGTTACTAATGATATTACTTATAATGAAGTATTAGATATTAAGAATAATACTGGTATGAATATATTTTATATGGTATATGGATATTTACCTATCTTTTATTCGAGAAGATGTCTTATTACTAATTATTTTAAATATATTGATAAAGAAAATAATAGTGATAGATATTATATATATAATGATAATATGAAATATATGGTTATAGAACATAATTTTGGTACTATTATATATAGCCCCTTAGTTAATATGATTAATGAAATTGATAAGTTAAGTGATATAGATAATTTAATTATTGATTTATCTTATAATAATGATATGGATATTATTGATAAATATTTAAATAAAGAACATATGGATAATACTTATACTGGTTTTTTTGATAAGAAGACAATATATAAATTAAGGGGTGGTAATAATGAATAAGATAGAATTACTTGCTCCTGCGGGTAACTTAGAGAAATTGAAGTTTGCTTATCTTTATGGAGCAGATGCCTGCTATATCGGGGGAAGAGATTTTTCTCTTAGAGCTAATGCTAAAAACTTTAGTATTGAAGAAATTAATGAAGCATGTAGTTATGCTCATAATCTTGGTAAGAGAGTTTATGTAACTGTTAATATTGTTTTTCATAATGAGGATATTAATGGTATTATAGAATATTTAAAAGAATTATCTAAGGCTAAAGTAGATGCTATTATAGTTAGTGATCCATTAGTTATAGATGTTGTAAAAGAAAATAATATTGATTTAGAAATACATATATCTACACAAGCTTCTACTTTAAATTATGAAGCAGTAGAATTTTGGAAGAAAGAGGGGGCTTCTAGAGTAGTTCTTGCTAGAGAGTTATCTAAAGATGAGATAAAGGAAATAATAGATAGAACTGGTATGGAAATAGAATGTTTTGTTCATGGTGCTATGTGTTCTTCTTATTCTGGTAGATGTGTTTTATCTAATTATTTTACTAATAGAGATGCTAATAGGGGTGGTTGTGCTCAAATATGTAGATGGGAAATGCCTTTATTTGATAAAGATAATAATGAGATAAAGAGTGATACTTTATTTACAGCATCTTCTAAAGATTTGATGATGGCTAGGAAGATTAAGGAAATGATAGATATTGGTATTGTTAGTTTAAAGGTAGAAGGCAGAATGAGAAGTAACTATTATGTTGCTACGGTTATTAATACTTATAGAGGAATAATAGATGATTATTATGCTAATAAATTAACTGAGGATAAATTAGATTATTATACTAAAGTATTAGAGCGTGTTGCTAATAGGGAGGCTGTTATTCAGTTCTGGGATAAGTTACCTACGGTAAATGAACAATATTATTTAGGTAGAAATGAGGCTTCTAATCAAGATTTTTTAGGTATTGTACTTGATTATGATGAAGAAAATAAGATGGTTACTATTACTGAGAGAAATTATTTTGAAAAGGGTATAGAAGTAGAGGTGTTTGGGCCTAATATAGAGACATTTTCTTTTATAATGCCAGATATATATAATGAAGAAAATGAATTAGTAGAAGCTGCTAGACATCCAGAAGAAATACTTAAGTTTAAATTAGATAAAAAAGTATATAAAAATGATATGATAAGAGTAAAAATTAGTTAGTATTAGAATATAATATTAAAGTACAAAATGTTGAGTTATAATACATATGTTACAAATTTAATATAAAAAAAGATACCATTCTGGTATAATTAAGTTGACG
>CAKPAL010000024.1 GCA_934132925.1 uncultured Bacilli bacterium | reverse complement strand
TAGTCCTATCTCTTCTTTTATTATATAGTAATAACTAATATATGATATAAGTATGGTTGATACTTTAGTTTTAGACTTTAGACTAAAACTAACACTGTAAGATTATAAGCTTACAGTGCATATAATAAATAAAATATTATTAATTAATAGATTTTTATTTCTAAAGATGTTATAATTATATATGTGGTGAGTTATGAGATTAAAAAATATTAAAGGTGCAAGTGAAAAGATATTAAAAGGAAAGTATTTTATTAAAGAACCTAATTTATATAGGGGTAAATGGAATACTTTATTTAATAATAATAATCCTATATATATAGAGATAGGGATGGGTAAAGGTAATTTTATTATTAAGAATGCTATAGAGAATCCTAATATTAATTATATAGGTATAGAAATGTATGATTCTGTTATATTAAGAGCAGTAGAGAAATCTAATGAATTAGAATTAAATAATTTATATTTGATAAGAATGGATGCTAGATTAATAAATGATATATTTGATAGGGAAATAGATTTAATTTATTTAAATTTTTCTGATCCATGGCCAAAAGATAGACATGCTAAAAGAAGATTAACTAGTCCAATTTTTTTAGCAAGATATGATGGTATATTTAAGGATGATAAGAGAATTATAATGAAGACTGATAATAGGGGGTTATTTGACTATTCAGTAGAATCTTTAAAAGAATATGGTTATATAATAAAAGATATTAGTTATGATTTACATAGGGATAAAGATAATATTATTACTACTGAATATGAGGATAAGTTTACTAATATGGGTATAAAGATAAATTATGTTGAAGCCTATAAGGAAGGTGATAATGATGAAAGTGTTTAATAAATTAGATATTAATCCTACTAATATGAATTTGTATAGTGCAGCGGTTACTCATTCTTCTTTTACTAATGAAAATCCTAGTTATCCAGATTATGAAAGATTAGAGTTTCTAGGAGATGCTGTATTAGAGATTATTATTAGTGAATTTTTATACAAGGAAAGACATCTAGAAGAGGGTGTTATGACAAGAATGAGAGCAACTTATGTATGTGAGGAAGCTTGTGCTACTTATGCTAAAGAAATTGGTTTAGAAGATGATATTAGGGTAGGTAGTGGTGAAGAAGTAAATCAAACAATACTAGCAGATGTCTTTGAGGCTTTTGTTGCAGCTCTATACCTAGATCAGGGATATGAGTTTACGAGAGATTTTGTTCTTAATATTATTATTGCTTATATAGATAGAGGAGTAGATTTTTTACATGATTATAAGAGCACTTTGCAAGAATTTGTTCAAACTGTTAAAAAATCTATTATCTATGAAGTTATAGATGAAAAGGGACCTGCTCATAACAAGACATTTACTTCAATTGTTAAGATAGATGGTATAGTAATGGGTAAAGGTACTGCTGGTAGTAAGAAAGCTTCAGAGCAAGAGGCTGCTAGAGATGCTTTAAGTAAAAGAGCTAAAATTAATTAGGAGATATAATGAAAATACATAGAGTGGTAGTAGGTTATTTAGAAGAAAATTGTTATATATTAGAAAAGAATGGTAAAGTATTAGTAATCGATCCTGGTGATGAGATTGATAAGATTAGAACCGCTATTGGAGATAATGAAGTAGTAGGAGTACTAGTAACTCATAATCATTTTGATCATGTGGGAGCTTTATCCTATTTTGATAAGAGTATTATATATAGTTTTAATAATTTAGAAGAAAAAGAATATAAGATAGAGAATTTTACTTTTAATGTTATATATAATCCTGGTCATAGTAATGATTCTATTAGTTATTATTTTAGGGATGAGAATATTTTATTTGGAGGAGATTTTATCTTTTATAGAAGTATAGGTAGATGTGATTTAGAAGATGGGGATTATAATAAAATGCTTATTAGTATTGATAAGATAAAGAATTATCCTAAAGATATGGTAATATATCCAGGACATGGTGATAAGACTACTTTAGGTGATGAAATTAAGTATAATATATATTTTGAGAGGTAGTTATGAAAGAAGTTGTTGATATATTGATTAGTAATAATAATACTATTAGTACTATGGAATCTTGTACTGGCGGTGGTGTTAGTAATGCTATTACTAATATAGAGGGTTCTAGTAGTATATTTAAGTTTGGGGCTGTTACTTACTCTAATGAATATAAGATTAAGATGGGTGTTAATAGTGATATAATTGATGAATATAGTGTTTATTCTATGGAGACTGCTAATGAGATGAGTAAGAAGATTAGTGATTTTACTATTTCTGATTATGGTATTGGTATTACAGGGAAGATTAATAGGATAGATAATAATAATTTATTTGGTGAAGATAATAGGGTATTTATTAGTATATATGATAGGAATATGAATAAATTTTATAATAGTGAAGTTATTACTACTGATGGTAGTAGAAGTTATAATAAAGATATTATTATTAATAATGTTATAGAAATGTTACTTGGTATTTTAAAATAATACTGAGTTTTTTTATAAATATACTTATTATATATAAGTTATTATTATATATTAATGTATAATAATGGCTTGACAGTAATGTTGTCAATAAATGTAGATATATGTAGAAAAATAAAAAATAATATGATATAATTTATAAGAGGTAGAGTGTATGAAAAAGATATTATTTGTTAGTTTATTATTTTTATCTTTTATGAATATATGTAATGCTAGTACAGTTAAAGGAAAAGTATATTGTCCTGATAATGATGAGCCGGTTAATTTAAGACCTAGTGTTAATGTAGCCGCTAATGATTCGTTAGTATGTAATTCTGAAGTTGAAGTACTAAATACTAATGCTGGAACTAATTCATCTTCAGGTTGTACAGGGCCTTTTTATCAAGTAAGACAAGGTATTAAGACAGGATATGCTTGTAGTGATTTTATTAAAATTACGGAAACTCCTCTTGATGAGAGTGAAGGTAAGGTATTATGTATTGAGGATACTTCTCCTTTATTTATGTTTAGAGATTTAAATAGAACAGATAAAATAAATAATGGGGGACTTAGTTGTAATACTAAAGTTAAGATATTAAATACAAATGCTGGTAAAGATGGTAGAGGTACTTGTGCCACTAGTTTATATAAAATTAAATATGGTAATGATGAGGGGTATGTATGTGGTACATATATTGAAAAGACTAAAGCTAATATAGATATTGATTTTAATACTCCTGATTTAAAAAAGTATAGGGAAGAACTTAGTAAAATATTTCCAGAAAGTTATTTAGATGATTTAGTTAAGTTACACACATTATATCCTAATTGGAAATTTTTACCTTTTTCTTCTAATTTAGATTTTAATTATATACTTAATAAGGAATATGATGGTTATTATAAAGGATGGAGTCTAATTGAAGATTATTATGGTAATTTAGATGGTCTTAAGTCCACGGATAGTTGGTCATATAATTACTTTACAAATGTTTTTAATAATAGTTTTTCTGGTGGCGGTAGTAGATGGTATGCTGCTAGTAAAGATACTATTGCTTATTATTTAGATCCGAGAAACTTTTTAAATGAAAGAAATATCTTTATGTTTGAAGAGTTATCATATAATGAAACTTATCATACTAGAGAAGGGGTAGAATTAATGCTTAAGGGTACTTTTATGGAAGGTAAGTATGCTGATAGTGATAATTCTAAAACTTATGTAGATGCTTTTCTTGATGCTGCTTTAAAGCATTCTATTAGTCCTTATGTTTTGATATCAAGAGTTATTCAAGAAATAGGGGCAGGTGGTAGTACAATTGTTAGTGGTACTGTCAGTGGATATGAGGGTTATTATAACTTTTATAATATTGGTGCTACTGCTAGTGGTGGTGATAAAAATCAGACAATAATTAATGGACTTGAGTATGCTAAAAGAGAAGGTTGGAATAGTCCATATAAGGCTGTTGTAGGTGGTGCTTCATTTTTAGGAAATAATTATGTTAAGGTTGGTCAAAATACTGAATATTTACAAAAATGGGATTTAGTTGGTCCTGAGTATGTTGATCATCAGTATATGCAGAATATTCAAGCTCCTTACTCTCAAAGTTATAAAACTTATAGTGGGTATAGTAAAATTAATATGTTAAATAGTGCTTTTGTATTTTATATACCAGTATTTAATAATATGCCTAAGGAAACAAAGTTTCCTAGTACTGGTAATCCTAATAATTATTTAGCTAGTTTAGTTATTAATAAGACTTCATTATTTAGTAGTCCTTCTAATGAAAAAGATTTTAATATAGAAGTAGAAAGTGATGTTTCTAGTGTAGAAGTAAGTGCTACTACAGTAGTTAGTGCTGCTAGTATAAGCGGACTTGGAACAGTTGCTTTAAATAGTGAAAATACTAAGATAGAATTAGTTGTAACAGCAGAAAATGGTAAGACAAGGACCTATACTATAAATGTTAAAAAGAAAGAGGCTCCTATTCCAGAACCTGAACCAACTCCTGATCCAGAGCCAGAAAAAGTTCTAGTAAGTGATGTTCTTAATAAGGCAGGTATTAAAGTTAATGATAATTATTTATATGGTTTTGAGGTAGGTAGTGATATTAGTAGTGTGTTAGACAAATTAAAAAATACAGGATTAGATATTATGATTACTTCTAGTAAAGATAAGGGATTAATTGCTAGTGGTGATAAGATTAAAATTAAAACTAATATAGAAGAAAAAGAATATGTAGTAATAATTTATGGTGATGTTAATGGTGATGGTAAGATTAGTTCTGCTGATTATATTAAGATTAAAAATTATATAATGGATGTTAAGAATTTAAGTGATGATGAAAAGGTATTTGCAGATGCTAATAGGGATGGTAAAGTTAGTTCTGCTGACTATATTGCTATTAAAAATCATATAATGGAAGTAAAGAAAATAAATCAATAGGAGGTATGTATGAAAAGAATAGTTAAATATTTTAGTTTATTTGTATGTATGTTTATTATGTCTATTAGTTATGTTAAGGCTGCTGGTTATGATGTGTCTGTTACTAGTAATACTATAATTGTTGGTAATAGTGTTACTTTAAAGATAAGTGCTAATGATTTAGCGGGTAGATTTGATTTTTCAGTATCTAATAGTTCAGTAATTAGTATGTCTTCTAGTAATGTGTTTCTTGATAATGATAGTAAAAGTATAACAATAACTGCTAAAAGTGCTGGTACTTCGGTTATTACAATTACTCCTACTGATGCTACTTCTTATGATGGTGATGCTATTACTGGTAATAGAACAATTACTATTACTGTTAACAATAAACCAACTTCTAATCCTAATACTGGTGGTAATGGTAGTGGTACTTCTAATACATCAACACCAGTTAAGAAGAAGAGTAATAATAATTATTTATCTAGTTTAACAGTAGATGGTTATGAATTAGATAAAGAGTTTAAAAAAGATGAACTTGAGTATTCTTTAGTAGTAGAAAGTGGTACTGATAAGGTTATAATTAATGCTCAATTAGATGATGATAAAGCTAAAGTTACTGGTATTGGTGAAATTGCTTTGAAAGAAGAAGATAATAAACTAGAAATTAAGGTAACAGCTGAAGATGGTAGTACGAGAACTTATATTCTTAATGTTAAAATTGAAGAACTTAATCCAGTAGAGGTAACAATTGATAAGAAGAAATATAGTATTGTAAGAAAAGAAATTGATAGTATTAAAATACCTAATGGTTATGATAAATCGACAATAAAAATAGGTAATGAGGATATTCTTTGTTATAAGAATAATAAGACTAAAAATATTCTTATGATATTACAAGATGATAAAGGTAATAATAATCTTTATTCTTATAATGAAAAGACAAAGAAGTATACTTTATATAGTAGTTTAACTCTTGGTAATACTACTTTAAGTATTATAGATATGCCTAGTAATTTAGTTCCTAAGGGATATACTAAAGTTTCATTTAAGTATGATGATACTAAATTAGAGGGATATCAATATATTGAAAGGAATAAAACTTATGCCGCTGATGATGGTGTTAAGGGTAGTGATTTTTACTTAGTATATGCTATTAATGAAAAGACTGGGGAAAAGGCTTTATATGTATTTGATAAATTAGAGGGTACTATTCAAAGATTTAATAGTGACTTAGTAAAGGCTTATGAAGATGAGAATAATCAGTATTTCTTATATATGTTAATATCTCTTGCTTTACTTGCTGTATCAATTATTGTATTATCTGTTGTTTTAATTAAACAAAAGAAGAATAAAAATAAATTTGCTTAATATAATATAGTATCATTATAGTACTAATAATGACAGAGGGAAATATAAGGATTTATATTTCTTTCTTTAATTTATATATTAAAACTATCTAACTTTGTGTAAAGTAAGATAGTTTTTTCTTTTAAAATATTAAAATATATATTATAATATATGTAAGAGGTGTTAAGATATGAAATTAAGTATTGGTGTAATATTTGGTGGTAATAGTTTAGAACATGATTTATCAATATTGACCGCTATTCAGGCTATGGATAATATTGATAAAGAAAGATATGAAATAGTACCTATATATATTACTAAGGATTTAACTATGTATACTGGTGGTATGCTTAGGTATATTGATAGTTATAAGGATTTTAAATTAATAGAGAGATATGCTATTAAAGTGCATTTAGTAAATAAGAAAGGTAAGTTTATATTACAAAGAGTAAAAGGCATAAAAAGAGAATATAAAGAAATACATTTAGCTTTCCCAATGGTACATGGTAAAAATACTGAAGATGGTAGTATTATTGGATTTTTAACAACACTTGGTATTCCTTTTGTTGGTAGTGATATATATGCTTCTAGTTTATGTCAAGATAAGATATTTACTAAAGAGGTATTAGTAAGTAATGATCTTCCTGTTACTGATTATGTTCATTTTACTGATAGTGATTATAGATTAGATAAAGAAGATATTTTTAAACAAATAGATAAACTATCTTATCCACTTATTATTAAACCTGCTAGACTTGGTAGTGGTATTGGAATAGAAATTGTAAATAGAAAAGAAGAATTAGAATCTTCAATTGAAAAGGTTATGGAAGCTGATGATCATATTTTAGTTGAAGAATATATAAAAGATAGAAGAGAGTTTAATGTAGCTATTCTTAAGAGTAAAGATAAACTTATTGATTCGGTAGTAGAAGAAATAGAGAAGGATGGTTTTTGTAATTATTATGATAAATATCATAAAGATGATGATAATGATGATAATTTTAAGAGAATATATCCTGCTGATATATCAAAGGCTCTTACTGAAGAGATATGTAAGACAGGAAAGAAGTCTTATAGTGCATTATCTTTAGGTGGAGTTGCTAGAATTGATTATATATATGATGTTAAGAAAAAGAAGTTATATATTAATGAAGTGAATACTATTCCTAATTTCTTTTCTCATCATTTATTTGAAGATAAGAATATCGATTATAGAGAATTACTTGGTATAATGATTAAAGAAGCAATTGATAAAATCCATAAAGAGGCTAAAATGTTACATACTACTGATGATATTATGTTTTCTAAAGTTACTAGCAAAGATGTAAGGAATATGAAATAATGTATGGTTATATAAAAGGTAATATTACTGATATTGAACCTAATTATATTATTTTAGAAAACAATGGTATTGGTTATCAAATTTATGTTCCTAATCCTTATGGTTTTATAATGAGTAGGGAGTATACTGTATATACTTATACTAAAGTAGCAGAAGATGAATATACTTTATATGGATTAAAAACAAAAGAAGAAAAAGAATTATTTTTAAAACTTATTTCAGTTAAAGGTCTTGGTCCTAAAATGGCTCTTCCAATGCTTGCAACTGGATCAATTAGTATGATTGAAGAAGCAATAGAAACAGAGAATATTAATTATCTAAAAAAATTCCCTAAAATAGGTGATAAGGTAGCCAAACAATTAGTACTTGATCTTAAAGGTAAATTAAATGTTATTAATACTGGTTTATTTAAAAGAGAAGATCATACTGATGAGCTTATGGCAGCCTTAATTGGTCTTGGCTATAAACAAGCTGATATTAAGAAAATATTGAATAAGATTGATAGTTCTTTAGATTTAGAGATGCAAATAAAAGAAGCACTTAAGTTATTACTTAAGTAGCTTCTTTTTTAAAACTTTCTATATAAGCCAATAGCTTTACCTAAAATAGTTATATCTTTAACTATAATAGGGATCATATAATCATTTTCTGGTTGTAATCTTATATAATCACTTTCTTTAAAATATCTTTTAATTGTTACTTGGTTTTCTTCATCCATAGCTACAATAATATCACCATTTTTAGCTGTTTTACATCTTTCTACAATAACAATATCATTATCATAGATACCAGCATTAATCATAGAATCTCCTGATACTTTGATAGTAAATACTTCTTTTCTTTTTGGTAGAAGATATGATGGTAAACTGATAACCTCATTAGGTACTTCAATTGCTTCAATTGGATTGCCCGCTGTTACTTTTCCTAGTAGTGGTACAGTAACAACATCATCATTTTTGTATTCATATTCATTAGGTACTTGTAATTCTAGTAAGTGATTACTAGTTTTTCCTCTCTTTAGGTATCCTTTTTCAATTAATTTTTTTACATGTACATGAGCAGTAGCAGGCGAACTCAAATTAAAATTAGTAGCTATCTCTCTAATTGATGGAGGATATTTCTTTTGAGCTGAATATTTTTTTATGTATTCAAGTATTTCTTTTTGTCTTTTAGTTAATTTTCCTTCTTTAGCCATAATGCTCTCCTTTCATTTATAATATTAACACATAAAATGTAAAATGTCAAACATTTATTCGTTAAAACAACATTTTAATATTGACACGAACATAAGTATGTGATAGAATAAAAATGTAAGGAGAAGTGATAGATATGGATTTTGTAAAAAACAATAAAGGAGTAATTATATTTTATCTACTACTAGTGGTTATTACCTTAGTAGTAGTACAAAACAATACAAAAAGTTTTGATATAGAAAACGATTATGTCTATCTGGAAAGATAGCTTTTTTTATTTACTTTTACTAGTAATTATATTATAATTGTATTAGGAAGAAGGTAATATGAATGAAAGAGAAAGTAATGAGTGAGAAGACTGCTAAAATGCTAGTAATTGTAAGTGCAATATTTCTTTTATTAGTTGGTTTTGGTTTATATAAATTATTTGAATATCAAGGTATTGGTAAAGATAATTCTAGCAAGAGAATTAATTACGATATAAAAGATTATGTTGATACTGTTCCAGTAGTATTTAATAATTATGGGAATGTATATAATAGTATTAATGTTTCTAGGGTTAATTTAAAGAATTTAAAAGAGGATAGTATTAAAGATTTTATTTATGAAGAAGATGAATTAATTAGTTATATTACTAGTTATTATAATGAAATATCAAATACTAATAATTATACTAATGATAATACTGTTAGTAGTACTATAAAAATGCAAATTAACAATGCTATATTGTCTATATATTATGAACTTGATTTTGATTTAGATAATAATATTATGAAGTATGTTATTACTACTAATATTGATTTAGCTACTGGTAAAGTACTTACTAATGATGATTTTTTAATGAAATATAATTATACTAAGAAGTATATAGCGGAGAAATTATATGAGGAAGATTTATTAATAAATGAAGGTCAAATTGTTATTGATAAGAATACTAATATTTCTCTTACTAAGAGTGATATTGAAAGAAAGAAAAATGAATATATAGATAGAATAATTTCAGAGTTTGATAATATAATTAAAGTGTATATAGAAAATAAATCTTTAACTTTAGTATATAATAAAAGGGATTTAAGAAATATATTTTTTGATAATAATTTTGATTCTGAAATAATAGTAAGATATTTAAAATAAAGAAAGGGTGATGTATATGGATGGAGAAGAAACATATGATGTAAGAGTATTACCTCTTGTTAAAAAAGTAATAGATGAAGATAGTGGTAAAACTAATATTGTTGAAAATCTATCTAGAATTGAAATTAAAGAAATGTCTTGTGAACCTAGAATGTTACATAGAAATAATGAAGGTACATTTTTTATGGAACTTCCTCCTACTTATCATGATACAAGAATTAAATGGACACTATTTTATCTTTATGATGATTTAAATAATGAAGAACAAGTTAAATATTATGATAGAACGGAGTGTATTCCTGTTACTAGTCTTACTGTATTAGAATTATCAAAAAAGAAAATGAGAAAGAAGAAATAATACTTCTTTTTTTCTTTTGGCTAGCATATACTTTATTGGTGATAATGATGAATGAAATAGATAAGAAGAAGTATATGAGTATTATTAATAAGAATAAAAAAAGTAATGATAAGAAATATAGTGATAGTAGTCATGTTAAAAACTTTTTTATAAAGTTATTTATTCTTTTAATTGTATTTTTTTCTTTAGCTATTGTTTGTAAAGAAAATGATATGGTAAAAGATAAAATTGTTAAATATTTATATAGTGAAGATATTTCTTTTACTAAAATAAAGAAGATATATAATAAATATTTAGGGGGAATATTACCAATTAAAAAAGAAATTAATACAGAAAAGGTATTTAATGAGAGTTTAAAATATAATAATAGTTCTTTATATTTAGATGGTGTTAAACTTGAGGTAGATGATAATTATTTAGTACCTTCTTTAAGTGAGGGTATGGTAGTTTTTATTGGTGAAAAAGATGGATATGGTAAAACAATAATAATAGAGGATTTAGATGGTATATATAATTGGTATGGTAATATAGAGAGTAGTTCTTTAAAATTATATGATTATGTAGAAAAGGGTAGTTTAGTTGGTGAAGTTAATAAATATTTATATTTAGTATTTAGTAAAGGTGATAAATATTTGAATTATGAAAAATATATTAAATAAAGTAGAGTTTCATTATACTTTTATTATTGTTGCTTTTGGACTTGTTATTACTGGTCATTTTGTTAATTTAATTATTTTTACTTCTCTTATTATTATTCATGAGTTTGGACATATTATTATGGCTCTTTTATTATCTTATAAGATAGATAAAGTAATAATATATCCTTATGGGGGATTTACTAAACTTAATACTAAGATTAATACTAAAATAGAAAATGATTTATTAGCGGCTATATCTGGTATAATTATGCAGTATATTTATTTTGGTATAATCTTTTTTTTATATAGTAATGATATTATTAGAGAATATATTTATAATTTATTTTTTTTATATCATAATAGTATGGTTATATTTAATTTACTTCCAATATATCCTTTAGATGGTTCTAAAATATTTAATTTATTGTTATCTAAGTATATTGGTTTTAATCTTGCTAATTATATTACTATAGTAATATCTTTTATTACTATTATAGTATTTGTTATTAGTAATAGTTATGAAAATAATTATAGTATATTAATTATTATTGGGATACTTCTTAAAAATATATATAGATTTTATTATAATATAGAATATATTTATAATAGATTTATATTAGAAAGATATTTATATAATTTTAATTATAAAAATAATAAAATAATAAATAATAAAAATAAAATGTATAAAAATAAACATCATATGTTTAATATTAATAATAATTTAATTGAAGAAAAGGAGTATATAAAAAGTTTTTTTGAAAAAAAGCCTTAATTTATTTGACTTTAATATATATTTATGATAGAATTAAATTGTTTTGAAGACGCCAAGTTGATTATTCTCAACCACATCGAAAAGGTATAAGTTCAGTAATGACACCTTAAGAGTGTGTCTTAAAAATATATAAAGGAGGTAATGAGATGAAAGCAATTATAGAAACTGGTGGAAAACAATATTATGTATCTGAAGGTTCAGTTATCTATGTTGAAAAACTAGATGGTGCTGAAGGAGATAAAGTTGTTTTTGATAAAGTTCTTATGGCAAATGGTGTAGTAGGTAATCCTTATGTTGCTTCTAAAGTAGAAGGTGTTATTGTAAAACAAGGTAAACAAAAGAAAATAACTGTTTTTAGATATAAACCTAATAAGAGATCTACTAGAATTAAAAAAGGTCATAGACAACCATATACTAAAGTAGAGATTAAGAAAATTAAATAAGGTGGTTTTATGATAAAAGTAAAACTTACTAAGAATAATAATTATTATAAAAGAATTATTATTACAGGACATGCTAATTATGATGATTATGGTAAGGATATTGTATGTGCTTCAGTAAGTAGTATGGTAATTACTTCAATTAATTCTTGTTTAGCTATAGATAATCAATCAATTATTTATAATGATGATAAAGGATTAGACATTACGATACTTAAAGATGATGAGGTAACTAATAAGATTATTACTGTAATGGTATCTAATTTATATGAATTAGAAAAAGTATATCCAAAGAACATACAAATTAAGGAGGAAAATAATGAATAGATTAATAACATTTAATATACAATTATTTGCCCATAAAAAAGGTCAATCATCTACTAGTAATGGAAGAGATTCTGCTGGTAGAAGACTTGGAGCAAAAGCTTCTGATGGTGA
>CAKPAL010000023.1 GCA_934132925.1 uncultured Bacilli bacterium | reverse complement strand
GGAAGTAGCTTAGCTTGGTAGAGCGCTACGCTTGGGACGTAGAGGTCGCAGGTTCAAATCCTGTCTTCCCGACCATTAGAGCAAAGTAAGATAAACATATTAATTTATGTTTATTTTTTCTTTTTGTATTGTAAATATAATTATTTTATGTTATTATGTATATGTAAGGTAAAGAGAGGAGGCCCTAACCATGAGTATAAAGTTAAGTCAAAATTATAAAATGGGGGGGGGGTTGTTTATCTTACTATAAATAAAAGAAATATAAATAAAATATATAAAGACTATGAAATAACTAGTATTAACTACTAGTGATTTTTCATAGTCTTTTTATAATGGAAGGAGTTATATTATGAAGAAGAAAATAATTATAATAACACTTATATTGATAATTTCAATTTCAATAGTAAAATTATATCAAACTTATGCAATTAGTAGTAGTATTACAGGTGATAATGATAATTATACAGTTAATTTAAATGGTGATACTTCGGTTATTGTACCAGCTAATGGTAATAAGACAGTATATTATAAAATAAGAAATACTAATAATGGAACAGTGAAATATGGAATAGGTTATAAAAGCATTAATGCTGTAGTAAAGGTATATTTTGATAGCGAAAGTTCTAGTACTGGTTTAATAAATAAAGAGGAAAATAAGTTTATAAAACTATATTTTGAAAATAGTTCTTCTTCATCTGAAACAGTTTATTTAACTACCATATTAGGTTATGAAAATGGTGGTAATTTAATAGTACCTAATGGTTATAATTTAGTGACTAAATTTTATAGCAGGAACGAAGGAGTAGCACAGAAAATTGTTAAATTGTATGAACAGGCTTCTAAAACAGATGTTGTTAATAATGATATTACATATCAATATGATACAAATCATAATTTAATGGAAGATGTAGCTGGAAATGTTCGTTATTATGGTGAAAATCCTAATAATTATATCTATTTTAACTGTAATACTTACCCAAATACAGATTGTGAAAAATGGAGAATAGTTGGAGTATTTAATGGTAAAATAAAAATAATAAGAGATGGAATAATAGGAGAGTACTCTTATGATAATAAAGATACTACAACAGGAGCCAGTTCTGTTAGTGGTTTAAATGATTGGAATACTGCAAGAATAATGAAGTTGTTGAATCCAAGCAATTATTATGAAACAGATATTAATGATAATGGTAATGGTCAAAGTTTATACTGGAATAGTGAGAATGGAAAATGCTTTGCGGGGCAAAATAACGGATTAGTAGATTGCAATTTTACAAATATTGGTATTAAAAATGAAGAAACAAGAAATATGATATCAGAAACAACATATAGTTTGAAATCGTATCAAAAAAAATATTCAAATGTAGAAGCACCATTTACAGATATAATGTATGGTATAGAAACCAGTAAAGGCATAATGTATAATGAAAATATGAAATCAACATGGACAGGAAAAGTTGGATTACCTTACGCTAGTGATTATGGTTATGCTTCGGATTTTAGATTATGTAATAAAAAACTTTCAGAGTATGCCGAAAATAGTGATTGTTATTATAAGAATTGGATATATGGCATATTTACTGCTGATCAAAATTGGTTGATAAATCCGAATGCCACTAATGATCATGCTGTTCTTTCTGTATTTAGATATCATAAACCAGTATCGCATCAAGGGAGAATATGGTATTTTACAGAATATATTGGTATTGTTTATGAACAAAGGTCGGCAAGTGAAGTATATGGAATTGCTCCAACATTATATCTAAACAAAGATATAGATATAAGTACAGGCAATGGAACTAGTGATACTCCATATCAATTAAAGATAGAAAATAATCAGCAATATACAATTACTTATAATGCTAATGGAGGAAGCGGGGCACCATCTAATCAAACTAAAAAGCATGGTGAAAATATTACTTTAAGTAGTGTTAAACCAACTAAATCAGGTTATACATTTAATGGATGGAATACATCTAGTAATGGAAGTGGTACTAGTTATTCTTCAGGAGGTATTTATAGTAATAATAGTAATGTTACTTTATATGCACAATGGCAATCAGTAAGTAATTATACTGTAACTGTTTATTTACAAGGTGAACTAATTAATAATTATACAGTAGTTCCTGGTAATAATCTTAATGATAGATTTGTTGTATCTTCTGAAGAAGAAATAAGATATAAAACATGTACAAATGGAGCTACAATAAATGCTACCATAGGTAGGTCAAATAATATGACTGTTGCTACTATTAATGTTACTAATATTACTAGTGATACAGTATGTAATTTATATTATACTTTAATTTAAGAAGATACTAAAAATATCTTCTTTTAATTAGTAAAATAAAAATTAGAGAGTATTTCACTATGAATATAATATACAAAAAAAATAAGTTCATGTTTTTAACTTATTTTTTTTTGAATAATACTTATTAAAAATTATTTTAATTAAATGTAGTAAAAAAAATAAAAATTATGCTATAATATATTTAAGAGTAGAGTGTAATAAGATAAACTATATAAATTTGAGAGGAGGATTGTAAGATTATTTATATAAGTTTATAATGGTTAAGAAAGGAATATTATTATGAAAAATAAAAAAATAGGAATTATAACTATAATAGTTTTATTAGTAGTTATAATTATATGTGTAGTGTTTGTAATCTTACAAAAAACAGAAATTTCTTCATATAAAGAAGATGTTGATTCGTACAAAGAAAAAGTTAGTACATTAGAAAAACAATTAGAGAATAAGCAAAATGAAGAATCACGAGAATATGATTGTAGTTTTACACGAACATATAGAGTGATAGATAGTATAGATTATCCTTTGGCATCAGATGGGTTATCTTATATTGTTGTAGATGATTATCAAGGCTATGTTCCATTTGTTGTTGCTATTCCATCATCTATAGATAATTTAGAAACATATAAATATTATGAATTTACCTATCATTTGAAAGGAAAGGGATTAATAAATAATTTTAAGCAACTAAATTCTTATTTAATTTCTTCATTATTTAATAAATATCATGGTAATTCTTCATCAGGAACAGTATATGTTGAATTAGATATTGTTGAAACATCAAAAAAAGGTGTTGAACAAATACAAGAAAACATATGTAAATAATAATTGAAACTAGAATAATTTAAGGTAATATTTACCTTTAGATTACTCTTTTTATATAACACTTTAAAATACAATATTAAATATTATATAAATAAAAAAGTGTTCGGTTATAAGATCGTTGGATAGTATATTAAGATAAATAATATGAAAATATTATTTATTTTTTTGTTATTTTATGGTATTATTATCATAGAGGAGAAATAGATATGAATAAGCCATTAAAGATTAATAGTAGTTATAAGATAGATTATAATATAGATGTTAAGTTTAAACCAGAATTAGTATATATTCCATTAGAGAATAGAAATGGTAATACATATAAATATTTGGTTAAAGAGGGTGATTATGTATATAAAGGTCAAGTAGTGGCTATTAATAAGTCTTATGATTTTCCAATACATAGTTCAGTATCTGGTTATGCTGTATGTGGTAGTAATAAAATTATTAGTAATGGTAAGAAGATTAAATGTGTAGTAATAGAAAATGATTTTAAAGAAAAATATGAGAAGAGTAAGTTAAAGAAGAAAGATATATCTAAATATACAAAAGAGATGTTTATTGATGATTTAAGAGAAAATGGTATATCTGGTCTTGGTGGTGCTGATTATCCTACTTTTTTAAAGTATAGTATTGATAATATTAAATGTTTAGTAGTAAATGCTGTAGAGTGTGAACCTTTTGTATCATGTGATAAAGTAGTAGTAGCAAATCATGCTGATAATATATTAGAGGCTATAGATAATATTCTTGATATTATGAAAATACCTAGGGCTATTATTGCTATTTCTAATAATGATGTTAAGTCTATTAGAATGTTTAATAAGTATATTAAGACTTATCCTAATATTAGTTTAAGCTTAGTAGAGAATGCTTTTCCTAATGGATGGGAGAGGTTAGTAATTAGAAATACTCTTGGTATTGAGTATGATAGATATCCTAGTGATAAAGGTATTATTGTTAATAATGTATCAACAATATATACTATATATGAGATGTTTAAATATAATAGGCCTCTTACTGAGAGAGTTATTACTATAACTGGTACTGGTATTAAGAAAAGAAAGAATGTTAAAGTTAAAATTGGTTCTCTTGCTAGTGATATAATTAATGAAATTGATGAATATAAAAATATTAAGAAACCTCTTTTTGTAGTAGGGGGTCCTATGATGGGTAAGAGTATGCCTTGTGATGATGTTGTTATTACTAAGGATGTTACTTCAATATTAGTAATTGATGATAATTTTGAAAAGAATCTTCCTTGTATTAAATGTGGTAAATGTACGATGGTATGTCCTGTGAATATAATGCCTGTTCTTATTATGGAGAATATAGATAATATTGATAATTTAAATAAATTAAAATGTAATAAGTGTATTGGTTGTGGTTTATGTAGTTATATTTGTCCATCTAAAATAGAGGTTAGAGAGTTTGTTAATATTGCTAAAGAGAAGGTGAATAATAAATGAAAGAGTTTAAGGTAAGAAAGGGTAACTTTCTTAAGAGTAATAATAGTACTTCTAATATGATGTATACAATATTGATTACTTTGATTCCTTTTATTATATATTCTACTTTTAAGAATGGCATATATCCTATTATTAAGGGATATGGTAATTTATATTTGGTATTTAAACCTTTAATATTTGTAGTTGTTGCTTCTTTATTTGGAATGATTACTGAGTATATTTATTATTATTTAAAGAAAGATAAAAGAGATTTTTATAGTTTATTTACTGAGAGTTATGCTATTATACCAGGTGTATTTTTATCTTTAATTATATCTATTAATACTCCTATTTGGTTAGTAATAGTAGGTAGTATTATTGCTAGTTTATCTAAGATATTGATGGGTGGACTTGGTAAGAATATTCTTAATCCTGCTTTAACTGGTAGTTTATTTATTACTGTTATATTTTCTTCTTTAGTAGGAGGATATCTTAACCCTTATGAGGTAGATACTATAAGTAGTGCAACACCACTTAGTAATATGACTGCGAGTGGATATCTTGTTACTTATGATAATTTAGTTAAACCTTTTGGTAGTTTATTTAATTTTTTATTTGGAAATATTCCAGGTGCAATAGGAGAGACTTGTAGTATTTTGTGTATTATATCTTTTATATATTTAACTTATAAGAAAATAATTAAATGGCGTATTTCTTCTAGTTATGTTGGTACAGTAGTAGTTATTAGTTTAATTATTTGTTTAACTAAAGGTATTGGCTTATGGTTTATTTTATTCAATGTATTAAGTGGTGGTCTTCTTTTTGGAGCGGTATTTATGGCTACTGATCCTGTAAGTACTCCTATTACGAGAAGAGGTCAAATAATAAGTGGTATTCTTATGGGTATTATTACAATGGGTATTAGGTATTTAACACCATTACCAGAAGGTGTTCTTATATCTATTCTTATTGTTAATATTATCACGGTCTTTATTAATAAGTTAAGTATTAAATTATATGGTAAAGATAATATTAGTAATATTATATTATTTAGTATTATTTTGTTATGTATTTTATTTTCTTTTGTAATAGGTAAGAATATTATTACTAAGCCATTAGATGATACTTATGAGATTTTATCTAAAGTTAAAGATGGTAGTACTACTACTTATGAGGTAAAAGGTAAAGGTTATGCTGGTAATGGTAGTATTAAATTAAGAATTATATTTACTAATAATAATATTTCTAATATAGAGGTTATAAGTAGTCATGAGACTTATACTAATATGATATATGATAATAATTATTTGAATAAAATTATTAGTAATCAGAATAATCTAGATAATTTAGATACTATTAGTGGTTGTACTTATACTAGTAAATATTTAAAAGAAATAGTTGAAAAAACAAAAGAAGACTATGCTAAATAGTTTTCTTTTATCTTTTATAAAAATATCTTCTTTTTAATAGTGAGAAATATAGGTTAGAAAGTTTACACCCCGAATATGATATCTTATAATAGTTTATGAATAGACTATAGGCTATTCATAACCATTAAAGACTATTATATAAAGACTTTAATGGCAATAATAAAGAATAAAATAAAGATAAAACATTTACATTTATAATTATAAATGGTATAATTAACTTGAGTAGAGGATTGATAAGATGGCTAAAAAAAAGAAGAAAAAAGATGAAGAAAAGAAAAAATTTGAATATAGTAATGAAGTAATAGGAATAATACTTATACTTGCTTCAATTATTGGGATAGGGGCTTATGGACCTGCGGGTAATTTTATTAGGGCATTTGCTATCTTTTTAGTTGGTAATATTTATATATTTTTATTAATGGGGTTATTAATATTAGGTGGTTATTTAATACTTAAGAGAAAGATGCCTAATTTTAGTAATTTAAGATGGATAGGCTTTTATATTATTGTTATATCTTTTTTGGTATTATTACATGTTAAATATATTACTTTAAATACTAGTGAAGGTACTAAAATTATTACTGATACTTTTGATAATTTACTTAAAGCATTTGATGCCTCTTCAAATAAGGGAATGATAGATAGTTTAAGTTATTATATTTCCAATAGTGGTGGAGGTATGGTAGGAGCGTTATTTACTTATTTATTTTATAGTTTATTTAGAGATGGTACTAAGATTGTTATTATTACTTTAATTGTTATTGGTATGATATTATTATTTAATACTAGTATTATTGATTTGATTAAGAAGATTAAAGTACCTAAAGTTAAACATGAAAAGAAAGAGAAGAAAGTAGAAGAAGAGGATGAAAGAATTATTCTTCCTAATAGAGAAATAGATAAGATAAATGATAAAGAGGTTATTAGTGAACCTGATATTCCTATTAAGTCTGCTACTGAAATGGTTAGTAGTAATGAAGAGGTTTTGGAAAAGCCAGAGATTAATCTTAATTATAAACTTCCACCTCTTAGTTTACTTAAAGTAGCTAAAGCTGGAAATGATAAGGAAAATGTTGAGGCAGTTAAACAAAATATTATTACTTTAGAGAAGGTATTAGCAGATTTTGATATTCCTGGTAAGATTAAAGAATGTCATATAGGACCTTCAGTTACACAGTATGAACTTGAATTAAAGGCTGGTACTAAGGTTAATAAACTTCTTTCTATTCAGAAAGAAATAGCTCTTAATTTAGCCGCTAAAGATGTTAGAATACAAGCTCCTATTCCAGGTAAGAGTACGATTGGTATAGAACTTCCTAATAAAGTTAATTCTGCTGTTTCATTTAGAGAAATATTATCTAAATTACCTGCTCCTAGTGAAAAGAGTATTTTAGCTGTTGGTTTAGGTAAAGATATTATGGGTACTGTTAAATGGGCAGAAATTAATGCTACACCACACCTTTTAATAGCGGGTGCTACTGGTAGTGGTAAATCTGTATGTATTAACTGTGTTATTGCTTCTATTCTTATGAGGGCTAGACCAGATGAAGTAAAATTAGTAATGGTTGACCCTAAAAAGGTAGAGTTATCAATGTATAATGGTGTTCCACACTTACTTACACCAGTTGTTACTGATCCTAAGAAAGCTTCTATTGCTTTAAAGAATATTGTTGTTGAAATGGAAAGAAGATATCAGGTATTTGAAGATACTAAATGTAAAAATATAAGTTCTTATAACAAAATGTGTGAAACTAATACCGATTATGTAAAAATGCCATATATAGTATTTATTATTGATGAGTTAGCAGACCTTATGTTAGTAGCCGCTAAAGATGTAGAAGATTCGATTATGAGAATCACCCAAATGGCTAGAGCTGCTGGTATTCATTTAATTGTAGCAACACAAAGACCTTCTACAGATGTTATTACAGGTGTTGTTAAAGCTAATATTCCATCTAGAATATCATTTGCAGTATCATCTTCAATTGACTCTAGAACAATATTAGATCAAACTGGAGCAGAAAAATTACTTGGTAAAGGTGATATGTTATTTAAACCAATGGGTGAGAATGTTCCAATTAGAATACAAGGTGCTTTTGTAAGCGATGAAGAACTTCAGAAGATAGTAGATTATACAATATCACAGCAGAAGGCTAACTATGATCACTCACTTACTGAAGATAAGAGCGGTAGTGAAAATGGTGATAATACTAAATATGATGATGGTTATGAATCTAAAGAAGAATATGATGATCCATTATATAACGATATTGTAGATTTTGCTATGGAATTTGGTAAGATATCAGCTTCTCTTATTCAAAGAAAATATCGTATAGGTTATAATAGGGCTGCTAGAATAATTGATTTACTTGAAGAAAGAGGTATAATTGGTCCACAAAATGGTTCAAAACCAAGAGAAGTACTAGTTAAAAAAGAGAATGATGATAGTGATTAATAGTTGCTATCTTTTTCTCTATTAAGGGGGGATAATATGGATGATTTATTTATAGATTATTTGATAAGTAAGATGAGTTTAAAAGAAAAGATAGGTCAATTATTATATATTGATTATCGTAAAACTAATGAAAAAATAATTGGTATGACTAATGATTTTGAAAAAATATTAAATGAATATAAACCAGGAGGATTTATTTTATTTAATAGTAATATAAGCGATTTTAATAATACAAAGAAGTTTATTAAAGATATTCAAAGTATTAATGGAAATAATATGTTTATTGGAATTGATCAAGAAGGGGGTAGTGTTCAAAGACTGGGGAGTAATGTTGGCTTTAAAAAAATACCAGCGGCATCTTTAATTAATGATAAGGAAGAGGCTTATTTATTAGGAAAAGAAGTAGGAACGGAATTATTTAGTATAGGGGTTAATATGAATATGGCCCCAGTTATGGATATATGGTCTAATATAAAAAATATAGTAATGATGAATAGAACATATGGAAGCGATCCTTATGAAGTTAGTGAAAAGGCTTTATCTTTTGCTAAGGGATTAAAGGAAGTAAAAATAATTCCTGTAGTAAAACATTTTCCTGGACATGGTTCTACTAATGTTAATTCTCATATAGATCTTCCTATATCATATAAGACAAAAGAAGAATTATATAATTTAGAATTAATACCTTTTATAGCTGCTATTAAAGAGAAAATATCTTGTATAATGGTAGGTCATATCTTATTATCTAAATTAGATAAATATCCTGCTAGTACATCAGAAGTGATAGTAGATAAATTATTAAGAAAAGAACTTGGTTATAATGGAATAGTAATGACTGATTCTTTAAAAATGAAAGCTCTTACTAAGTATTATAATGATTATGAAATATCTTATAGATGTATAAAGGCTGGTAATGATTGTATATTAATGCCTAATGATATTAGAATATCTTTTAATGCTATGTATAATGCAGTAAATGATGGTAAGATAAGTATTAATAGAATAAATACTTCCTTAAGAAGAATCTTATCGTTAAAATTAGAAATGGGATTATTAGATAAAGAATATTTATTATATATAAAACAAAGAAATGCTTTAAAAAAGCATCTTTAAATATACTAAAACTAGTAACTTTTACTTAAAAATCACTAAAAAGGTTGATATTTTCTTAAAAATATTATATAATTAGTAGGCAGGTGAAATTGTATGATAATAGAATTGTTTGATTTAGTTATTAATAATAAAAAGATAATTATAGATAATGATGTAGTTATTAGTGAAGAATTACTAAGTTCTAGTACAATTAGAAGACTCGAGAATGTACATTTTAGTGGTACATTATCTAGATTAATAGATGATACTTATGAGTTATCCGGAGTATTGAAAGGAACAATGATATTACCTGATGATATTACATTAGAAGATTATGAATATAATTTTACTAGTGAAATAGAAGAAAAAATAGAAGAAACAAGAATAAATTATCAAAAAACTCTTGATATTACAGAGGATTTATGGCAAAATATTCTTGTGGAGATTCCTCTCAAGGCTGTTAATGAAAAGAATAGGGATTTAAAACTTGAGGGTGATGGATGGCGACTAATTAGTGAGGATGATATTAATACTGAAAATAATCCTCTTAGTAGTCTGAAAGAATTATTGTAAGGAAGGAGTGAAGAAGATGGCAGTTCCATTTAGAAAAGTAAGTAAAACTAGAAGAAATATGAGAAGAACTCATTATAAAATTACCGCTAACGGACTAGTAGAATGTACTAACTGTGGTGCTAAAATTAGACCTCATAGAGCATGTCCAAAATGTGGATTTTATAAAGGAGCAGATACTTCTAAAAAAGTAGTTGAAACTAAAGTAACTGAAGAAAAAGCTCCTAAAAAAGCAAAAACTTCTAAAAAGACTGAAGAATAATGATAATTAAAAAGCAAACAATGATTTGCTTTTTTTCTTTAAGTGTGCTATAATACTTTGCATCAATGAGGGGGATATTATGGTTTTTGTTAATGATAAACAATTTTATGAGTTTTTAGATATGCTTTCTTTTATTGGAGAGGGTAGTCAAGGAATTTGTTATTGTGATAAAAATAAGGTAATTAAAATATTTCATGATTATTTTGAGGGAGAAGATATTTTATATACTGGTGATGATATATTAAGATTTAATGGGATAAAGAATAGTACTTTTATTTGGCCAGAGGATGTTGTTTTTATTAAAGATAAAGTAGTTGGTTATATTATGCCTTATATTAGATTTAATAATTTATATAATATTAATCCTTTACTTATTAATTTAGATAAGTTAGAGAGAGCTATTAAAAATACCTATGATGATATAATGATACTTACTGATAATGATATTGTTATGTATGATGTTGCTTATAATATTTTATATGGTAATGGTAAAATTAAGGTAATTGATACACTAGAATATGGTATTAATGCTGTTTCTTTTGAGAAGAATAGAGCAAATGTTGATTATGAGATAAAATTGTTTTTAGTAGATAATTATTTTAATAGTTTTATTTATAATGATAGATTATTAAAAGAGATGTATGATGATAGATTTGTTAGTAGTTTAGAGTTTTTAAAAGCCTTTAGAGGTAAGTTATCTAGTTATTTAGATAAAGATGTAAAGACATTAAATACTGCTAGAAGATTAGTTAAAAGAATAAATAATCCTAAATATGTAAGAGATTTATATGGAGATGAATATGATGGATAAGATGGATAATATATTAGATTACTTTATGGGTACCAAAGCTTATACTTTGTTTTTACTTAATTATTTTTATGATGATGTAAGAGATGATTTTATTTTAGATGAAAGAAATATAATGGCCGCTAAAGTAGGTTTTATTAGTAATATTTTACTCGGAATAAAAGAAGGGTTAGTAAGCCAAGATGAAAATGGTTCTTATTCTAGGTTGTATGAAAATGTACTAGAGGAATCAGTACTTGATATTGCTACTAAAAAGGATGATGGCTATGTTATAGATGGATATTATTTTCCTAATGCAGCTTCAGTTGTTACTGAAATAAGAAATAGAATAGCTCATGGTAATTTTGTTTTGGATTTAGATCATAATAGAATAATTCTTAATATAAGAGAAGATAATGTTAGTATTAATATAAATAAATTATCTGCTTTTATATGCAATAGTCTTAGATCATATATTAAATTAAATAATAGTGATGAGTATAAAAGAGATATTATTATATCAAGAAGAATATCTCCTAATAGAAAGAAACCTATCACTACTCCAAGTGAATTAAAGGGGTTACTTAGATCTTTTAGAAAAGTTGAGTTTACCCTAAAAAGAAAAAATGGCAACATAATAGAAAAATACTATCAAGATTTACTAGAAAAAATTATCAAAGGTTTTAGTGGAGATGCCACTAAAGATAGTACTCTTTTAAATGGCTTTAAAGAATTAGTTAAAGATAGATATGATTTTGATTGGAAATATATAAGTATGAATAATATTGATTTTGATATTTATGCTAAAGAACTTATTAATATTGTTCCTAAAGATATTCCTTATGATAAACAGGTATATGCTATTGGTTTTGAACTTCAAAGAAGGGCTGATTCTAAATATACTTATATGAATCCTATTATATCTAATATTAAAAACTTAGTTATGTTAGAGGAAATATATGAGAATGGTACTACTAATGGTAAGGTATTAGAAAAGAAAATAACTAAAGATGTTAAGTTATTATATAATAATTATGATTCTTTAGTTAGTGCTTCTTTTGCAGCATTTAATTCTTTATTTTCTTATGCTATTGATGATATATATAAAAATAATAATAAGTATACTAATTTAGATAATAATGGTTTAGATTATAGTAAATTAGATTTAAGTGATATTAAAATAGAAAAATTATCAATAGATAATACTTTGTATAATACAATACTCGAGAGTATAAACGATAAGAAAAAATTACTTACTAGTAAGATAAAAAAAATTAATGATGTTAATAATAATATAAAGATAGTTAATAGTAAAGGTAATACTAATGCTTATAATAAATTAAGTATTCTTCTTAATAATTTAATTAATGATAAGAATAATATTGCTAATGAAATAAGTAGTTTATATAATAATCTTATTAGTATAGAATCTTATAATAGTAGTAATTATGATTATTTAAGAAATGAAGCTATTATTAATGGTATTAGAAA
>CAKPAL010000022.1 GCA_934132925.1 uncultured Bacilli bacterium | reverse complement strand
CTTAATTCTAAAGCTTATCCTACTTTAGGTAGTGATGCTACTACTTACTATGCTTCTAAAATAGATGATTGGTCACAGAGTTTGACTTATAAGGAATTAAATGATTGTTCTAATAAGTATAATACTAGATGTAGTTCTAATGTTGGGTTACCAGTAGGTCCAATATGTAATCCTAGTATTGAGAGTATTGAGGCTACTGTTAATCCACAAGAACATTCTTATTATTATTTTGTAGCGGATTGTAAAGGTAAGGTATATCTTACTAAGAATGAAAGTGAGCATAATAATATTATTAATAAATTAAGAAAAGAAAACAATTGGTGTGCTTAATTGTTTCTTTTTTATCCACTTTAGCCTTACTTTGTAAGTCTATCGTGGTATGATGAAGCCTATGGTCTTCATCATAAGCAATCATTTGTTTATATAGCAAAAATAAATAGTTATAAAGATAATTAAAAAATAGTCAAAAAAATATTGACTATGTAATGATGTTAATATATGATGATGTACGGTAACACCGAAAGGGGATGTTCTATCCTTTTTAAGTAAAATTAAGGGGAGTGTGATGCTATGTTAGAAAAACTTACTATAAAGGATGTTTTGGCTAATGGAACTTGTCCTAGCATTTGCTTGGATAACTTTAGTTATACTATTTTTTATAAGTAGTAGTAACCATAGGAAATAAAAAAAGGGCACCCTCAGAGGTGCTCCATAGAAAACTATGGAGAGAATACCTTTTGACAATAAGGCGTTATTCATTTTTATTATGAGTAATTTTCTTTTCATATACATTATAGTATATTTTATAAAAAATATCAATATGGATATTGTAATTTTATATAAGAGGTATAAGAGTATTTTCTTTTAAATAGTGAAAAATAGAGGTTAAAAAGTTTACACACCGAATATGATATCTTATTATTATTTATGAATAGACTATAATAGGCTATTCATAACAAGATGAGATAGTAGCTCATCTTGAATATGAGTTAACTAGTGGTATATTTTGTTTTAATTTATATTATTTATGATATACTTGATTTAGGGGAGATATAATATGGATAAAGATGTGTTAGAGTCGATTAATTTAGTAGGAAATAAACTTAATTATCAGTATTTAAAGGCTGGTACTAAATCTAAACAAAAGAGAATAGCTTATGATTTATATTCTTATGAGGATTTATGTTCTGAGATACTTGGTATTAAGAATAAACATAAGTGGTATATGATGGAGGATTATATACCTGATAATGATAGTTTATTAGATGTATTAAATAGGGATAATAAATATTTTTTTGAATTATCTAAGACAGTTATTAATAGTTTTATATCAGAACATTATATTTTATATAGAGACTATTATAAAAAATTACCTAAATTAAATTATAAAGAAATGAAAGAAGTATTAATGGCTTTTTTAAAAGATTTTGATATAAATATTTATAATAAGTTAAATAGTAAATCTAAAGAATGTAAGTTATTAGAGACAGAAATGGATTATGAGGGATTTATTTTACCTTTTGAGTCTATTAAAGATAGTTTTATTATGATTAATAATAGTTGCGATAGTTATAATTTATCTTTTATGGTTACATTGGCTCATGAATGTGGTCATTTATTTGAGATAGAACATTTATATTCTCAAGATAATATTTCTTTTAGAAATAATTCAATGATGTCACCTTATTGTGAAGTTGCTTCGATGTTCTTTGAGTATGCTTTTTTAAGATATCTAAAAGAAAATAGGATATTTGATTATAGTACTGATTTATGCTTGAATGAGTATTATATGAGGTTATTTGTTTTTAATTTTTGTATGAATGTAATTAGTATGAAAAATGAAAGAGATAATAGTATAGATGGATATGTATATATTGATGAAGATAATATTAAGATGTATGCTGACTATGTTATGAATAAAACTAATTTTTATGGTGTATTAAATTATGATAAGGGATTAGAATATAGGGATTCTTATATTTATGGTATTGGTGGTTTATTTGCTATTTATATGTATGAAAAATATAAGGAAGATAAGGTATCTTTTAAAGAAGAATTAAAGAGATGTTTTCTTAAGTATCCAATAAATTCTGATATTAATGTATTTAAAAATGTTGGTATTAATTATGAAGAAATTAAAGAGGGTAAGGTACTTAAAAAAATATTAAGAGGTAGATAATTATAAATAAATAAAAGAAGTCATTTTATGTAGATAGATGGCTTCTTTTTGTGTGATGGTATATTTATTTTAAGTATTTTTTTACATAGTAGATGTGATGAATGGTTACAATAATAATGTTTAGTATACTAGAGATGATAAGACTCCATATTCCTATTTTTAGGTAACTTAATACTACTAGTGTTAGTAGTTTGATGATACCACCATATAGTGTTCCTTGCATAGCAATATTTGATTTACCCATACCATTTAAAGTACTAGTAAGTGGTGCTTGAATGTAGTGTAAGAGGAAGAAAGGTGCTGTTATACTTATGTATTCTAAGCCGTGGGTGGTATTATATATTAGTTTTAGAGGGATATTTGGTATAAAGATAAAAATTAGGGTTACTGGTATACCAATTAACATAGAGAAGAAGATGGCTTCTTTTATTTTTTTTCTTGTATAAGAGAAATTGCCTCTACTATAACTATTTGATACTATTGGTAGAATAGCGGATGATATGGCTAGAGTAAAGAATGATGGTAATAGTAATAGAGGATAAACATAACCATTTATTATGCCATAGCTAGTGGCTATATAATCAGATGTATATCCTACTTTTTTTAGGATGTTAGTTAAGATAATTGGTTCTAAGAAATAGGTTATTGATCCAATTAGACGAGATGTGGTATTTGGTATGGAGATATTTAATATTTCTTTTAGTAATGGTTTATTGGTATGGGTATCTTCTTTTGTTATTTTTTCTTTTGGTAGAAAGAATAGTAATATTATTATAGATGTTCCTTCACTTATTATATTTATTAGGACTACGGTAGTAACTGCTGCAACGAGAGAATATTTCATCATATATGATACGATTGTTATTGTTAGGATGAGTCTTGTTAATTGTTCTATAATATTAGATAGGGTAATAGGAAAGACTTTTTCTTTACCAAAGAAATATCCTTTGATAATACTTGATACGGCAATAAAGGGAAGTGTGGTACCTATTGCTAGTAATGGATAGTAGGTACTTTCTCGATGTAAGAGGCTTGTAGCTAGGTATTTTGATGAGAAGATTATTATGAGTATTAGGATAAGGTTATATAATAAGATGAGAATAGTAGTGGGTATTACTATTTTTTTACTATTATTCTTTTTTTCAGATACTAGTTTTGTAATAGCGGTTGGTACTCCTAGATTACATAAGGTTATAAAAAGGTTAAAGGTAGGAAGGACTAACATGTATTCACTTATTCCTTCAGTACCTATAGTTCTTGTTAATACTATTTTTATAATCATACCTAATATTTTGGTTATTAGGCCTCCTACTATTAATATGATAGTGGATTTGATAAACTTATTTTTCATAATAGATTATATGTTAATTAATGTAAAATATTTGTATAATAATGGAAATAGGGTTAATAATATTACTGGTGATATTATGAATAAAAATAAATATAAAGAATTGGTTGATAAGAACACTCCTAAAGAAAATTGGGTTAAGAATGCTCTTATTTCTTTTGTAGTAGGAGGTGCTTTAGGGTCTTTATCGGAATTATTACTTAGATGTTATTGTATGTGGCTTGATTTACCAAGAAAAGAAGCAGGGGTACTTGTAATATTAACTTTGATAACGATTGCTTCGATACTTACTGCTTGTGGGGTGTTTGATGTTTTGGTTACGAAGGTTAAGGCAGCTTTAATTATTCCAATAACAGGATTTGCTCATTCGATGACATCGGCGGCTTTGGAATATAAGAATGAGGGATTAGTCCTTGGTATTGGAGCTAATATTTTTAAACTAGCAGGAACTGTTATTTTATATGGTGTTGTATCAGTATATATTTTTGGTTTAATTAGATTACTGGTGATAGGAGGATAAGAATGACTATTAAATATAATAATGTTTTTATAGAAGATACTTATACGATATGTGGTAATTATGAAAATGATGGTCCACTTAGTAAGTATTTTGATAAGAGATATGTAAAAGATTTATATTTTGGTGAGAAGTCTTGGGAGAGGGCAGAAGTTCATATACTTAAAGAGGTTAATAGGGATATTTTAGTTAAGAATAAACTTAAGGAAGAGGATATTGATCTTCTGATATCGGGGGATTTGCAAAATCAGATAGCGGCTTCGGATTATATGGCTAGAGATTTTGATATTCCTTTTATGGGGATATTTGAGGCTTGTTCAACAATGGGAGAGGCTTTAGCGATTGGTAGTACTTATATTGAAGGTGGTTTTGCTAAGAAGGTTATGGTTAGTACTTCTAGTCATAATATGGTGGCGGAAAAGCAATTTAGAAATCCAACAGAGTATGGTACTCCTAAGCCTAAAACGGCTACTTTTACTGCTACTGGAGCGGTGAGTGTTTTACTTGGTAATAAGAAAAGTAAGGTTATGGTAGAGAGTTCTACAATTGGTAAAGTTGCTGATATGGGAACTACTGATGTTAATCATATGGGAGCAGTAATGGCTCCTGCTGCGGGGGATGTTATTTATAATCATTTAAAAGATACGAAGAGAGATGTTTCTTATTATGATCTTATTTTAACTGGTGATTTGGGTATATATGGGAAAAATATTTTAAAAGATTATATGATGAGTAAATATAATATTGAACTTGGGGATAATTATAATGACTGTGGTGTAATGTTATATGATTTGGATAAACAACCTGTTCTAGCTGGTGGTTCGGGTCCGGTATGTAGTTCACTTGTGGTATTTGGTTATATTTATAAAGAAATGTTAAAGGGTAAATATAAGAAAGTATTGATTGTACCAACAGGAGCTATTTTTTCACCAACATTTACTTTTCAAAAAGAGTCAATACCAAGTATGGCTAATGCTATTAGTTTGGAGGTAATTAAATGATGACTTATATTTATGCTTTTATATTTTGTGGTTTTGTTTGTATGATAGCACAAATTATTCTTGATAATACGAAACTTACTCCTGGTCATGTTACAAGTATGTTTGTAGTTATTGGAGCATTTCTTGATTTGGCTGGTATTTATGATAAGATTGTTTTACTAGCGGGAGCAGGGGCTCTTATTCCGATTACTTCTTTTGGTCATTTACTTATTCATGGTGCAATGGAAACAGGGGCTACACTTGGTCCTCTTGGACTTGCTTTTGGGATATTTGATTTAACTTCTGCTGGTATATCAGTTGCATTATTTTTATCTTTTATTTTGGCTTTAATATTTAAACCTAGACATTAACTTTGTTTTTAAGGGGATATGGAGATGATATCTTCTTTTTATTTTAATAGATATGGTTATTCGTAATTAAATTAGGAAAAGCACTTGTAATTATTTGTTAATTATGGTAAGATTATTATGAAAGTAATGTAGATGGAAGTATAATGAAAAGGGATGATATGGATGAATAATAATGTTAATAAATTTTTGCTTGGTACAACGATTCTTAGTATGGTTATACTTTTAATTGGAGGAACTTTTTCTTATTTTTCTTTATCACAAATGAGTAGAATGAATGCTATTGCTGTAGAGGCTGGTAAAGTTAGATTAGGTCTTGGTGTGTCTCCGATTTATACTGGTTATAAAATTATTCCTTTGGATGATAAGTATATTGATGTTGCATATAAACAAAAATGTATTGATAATCTTGGTAATGGAGCTTGTTTGGCTTATGGTCTTGAAGTATTTAATTTTGAACTTGCTACAGAGGTTGAAGGTATTATCGATTTTCATTTAGATGGTATTGAAAATCTTAGTTATATGGTACTTGATACTGATGGTAATGTATATAAAGATATTACACATATTGATGTTAATAATCCTAATGGTTTATCTTTAGGTGATGCTTTTCAATTAGCAGAAGCTCGTGATGGTATAAGTACTTCAAAAAAATTAGTATTACTTATTTGGCTTACTGATAATGGTGAAATACAAGATGAAACTGATGCTGGTAAGAAGTTTTCAGCAGATGTAACTTTTAGAACTTCTGCTGGTGGAAGACTTACAGCAAGTGTTGATGGTATGAGAGATAATTCAGATAATATATCTACGATGGGTGAGTAGGAGGAATTATGGAAAAGAAATTGAATAAGATATTGGTGTCGGTACTTGCCGTTATTCTTATTACTACTTTGACGGTAGGAGTAACTTATGCTTATTTAGTAGCACAGGATTCACAAAGTATTACAGTTAAGTCTGCTAGTGGTATTAATAGTGTACTTACTTTGACTACAGTTAAAGAAACTAGTAATATGATACCAATAATGGATAATAAAATTGTTACGGCAATTAAGAATAATTGTGTTGATAAGAATAATTATGATGTTTGTTCTTTATATAGTGTTAAGCTTACTAATGCTTCTAGTGCAGAATCTTTATATGGTTATGTAAGAACAGTGTCTTCTAGTTATACTACTACTAATTTGAGATATCAAATCTTTGATAGTAGTTATAATGCTGTTACGGATGTTATGACAATATCTAATAGTAGTGATAGTTTTGTTTATTTTGAGAAAAGTTCTAGTAAATTAACCATTACTAGTAATGGAACGAAGAATTATTATTTTGTTATTTGGCTTACTGATACTGGTGCTGAACAATCTAGTGATTATTCAAAAGTATTTAATGGTGCTATTGGTTTTGAACTTGTTGGTAGTGGTTCAGGCAGATTAGAGGCAAATTTTTAATTAAAATACATATACTGTAACAAAAAATGGTTGACAGTATATTTTTTTTGTGATAGAATTATTAAAGAAAGCGAGGGATTAAGATGGCAGTTAAAATTAGACTTAAAAGAATGGGAGCAAAGAAAGCACCTTTTTATCGTGTTGTAGTAGCAGATTCTAGAAGTCCTAGAGATGGTAGATTTATTGATCTTGTAGGTACTTATAATCCTCTTACTACTCCAGCAGAAATTAAAATTAATGAAGAGGCCGCTATTAAATGGCTTAATAATGGTGCTATACCTACTGATACAGTTAAGAATTTATTTAGTAAAGCAGGAATTATGGAAAAATACCATAATTTAAAACAAGGTAAATAATGAATAATTTAGTAAAACTTACAGAATTAATTATTAAGAATCTTGTAAATGATTCCGATTCAGTATCAGTAAAAGAATTTGAGTCAGATGAAGAAAATACAGTTTTAATTGAGGTTATGGTATCATCAGAAGACATGCCTAGAGTAATTGGTCATGGTGGTAAAACAATTAACTCTATTAGAACTATTGTACAAGCTGCTTCATTTGGTGAAGATAATAAATTAGTAAAGATAAATGTTGACTCATATTAATAGAACTTTTGGGTTCTATTTTTTTATATAATAGGAACTTGATTTTTCTTTTATTATATTTTATAATTGATATGGAGGCTTAAAATGAGTAAGATAAAAAATGTATATGCAAGAGAGATATTAGATTCTAGAGGTAATCCTACTGTTGAAGTAGAGGTTACATTAGAGTCTGGGATAAAAGGTGTGGCTTCAGTACCTAGTGGAGCTTCAACTGGAAAGAATGAGGCTTTAGAACTTAGGGATAATGATAAGAGTAGATATCATGGTAAAGGAGTTTTAACCGCTATTAATAATGTTAATAATATTATTAGACCTTTATTAATTGGTAAAGATGCTTTGAATCAAAAAGATATTGATAAGTTAATGATAGAGAAAGATGGTACGGAAAATAAAAGTAATTTAGGAGCTAATAGTATATTAGGAGTATCGTTAGCAGTATTAAAGGCTGCAGCTTTATATAAGAATGTTGAATTATATCAGTATTTAGGTGATACTTATGGTATGCCTAGATGTATGATGAATATTTTAAATGGTGGTGCTCATGCTAGTAATAAACTTGATTTTCAGGAGTTTATGATTGTACCAAGTTTGGATGTCTATCATGATAATTTAAGAATGGGTTCAGAGGTATTTAATTCTTTAAAAGATATATTAAAAGAGAAGAATTTATTATGTGGTGTTGGTGATGAAGGTGGCTTTGCACCACAGATTGATAATGCAGATGAGGCTTTAGAACTTATTAAAACAGCTATAAAAAGTGCTGGTTATGTATTAGGTAAAGATATTTATATTGCTCTTGATGTGGCTGCTTCAGAGTTTTATAATGAAGAAGAGGATATTTATTTATTAGAAGGTAAGAGATATAGTAAGGAAGAACTTGTTTGTTATTATAGAAAGTTAGTAGAAAAATATCATATTATTTCTATTGAGGATGGTATGGCTGAAGAGGATTATGAAGGCTGGAGGTTACTTACTGATAGTTTATCTGATATTCAATTGGTAGGAGATGATCTTTTTGTTACTAATAAGAAATTATTGCAAAAGGGTATTGATATGAATATTGCTAATGCTATATTGATTAAATTAAATCAAATTGGTACAGTAACTGAAACGATAGAGACTATTGATTTAGCTAGAGAAAATGGTTATAAGACAATAATTTCACATCGTAGTGGTGAAACAGAGGATAATTATATAGCAGATTTTGCTGTTGGTTTAAATCTTGGTCAAATAAAGACTGGTTCAATGTCAAGAAGTGAAAGATTATCTAAATATAATAGATTAATTAGAATAGAGGAACAAATATAATGAAGAAATTAGTAGTGCTTATAATACCTATATTATTACTTACAGCTTGTAGTAGTAATGAAGAAGATAAGATTGCTTATCTTGAATATAAGAATAATTTGGAAAAACAAGAGGTATTTTGTGAAGAAGATAAATTAGATTTTAATGTTTATTTTAATGTTAATAAAGATGGAGAAGAAATAACTAATTATAGTGTACTTATTAATGAACCAAAGATTAATATGCATAAAGTTAAGGCTTTACTTATCCATGATTATATGATTGATGAGGCATATCCATCTGTAGGAATAATGGATGAACCAGTAGATTTACTTGTTGATAGTGGTGATAAGATAGAGTTAAGTGGTAAGATACAAACTTCTTTAGATGTTAGTAATATTAAATATAAATTATATATTGAATATACTGATGATGATGGTAAAGATAATAAAATCTATTACGATGTTAAGAGAGGATAAAATATGACAAAAAGTATATAAGTAATGTTATATACTTTTTTTGGTGATATGATGAAAGTTAAGGTTATTGATGAAGAACATGAGAAGGATTTAGAAAATAGTATTAATAGTTTTATTAAAGATAATAATGTTGATATTATTGATATTAAGTTATCTAGTTCTTGTAGTATATATGGTGAAGAACAGATATATTGTTTTACGGCTCTTATTATGTATACTGAAATTAAAGATGAATAGTGTCAAATATTTAATATTTTTCTTTATATAAAATGATATTTGTGTTATTATATATATAGGATGTGAAAAATGAGAACAAAAAAAATATTTTTAAATATGGTTTGTGATATACTTCCATACCTTTTAATTGGGGTAGTTGGTATAATTAAAATGGATGTATTAATAAAGTATATAGGTGATGTTGGGAATGGTTATTATCAAACAATTAATCAAATTATTTCTTATGTATTTTTAGCTCAGGCTGGTTTTTCGGATGCTGTTACTTATAGTCTTTATAAGCCTTTTGCAGAAAATAATAAGGATAATATTAATGCTATATATGGTGGAGCTAGAAAGGTATTTAAGATAATTGGTTTAATTATATTAGGGATAATCTTTTTAGTAACAATGGGATTACATTTATTTTATCATTTTGAAGATGGATATGAGATATCAGCTTTAATTTGTTTCTTTATTATTTCTACTTCTTATTTAATATCTTACTTTGGTAAGGGACAAACTTATATGGCAGTACTTAGTGCTGCGCAAGAGAAATATGTTTACTCTATTATATTTAATAGTGTTAAGTTGTTATGTGATATCTTAATTGTTGTTGTTACGGTTAAGTTTAGGTCATTAGAGTCGATAGCAATAGTTATTTTAGCAATGAAGATATTAGAGGAGATTATTAATAGAATAGTAGTTAAAAAGAAATATCCTGAACTTCACGAAATTGCTAGAAAAGATACTTCGATGGTGAAGATGACAAAGGATTTGGCATGGACACAACTTGGTTATTTGATATTGAATAATGTTGATGCTTTATTGCTTATGGGGGCTAGTGGTCCTGTTATGGTAAGTATTTATACTTCTTATAATTATATTTTGAGATTTTTGACAGAGATTGCTTCAAGGGTGGAGTTATCTAGTGTTTATTCTTTTGGTAATGTTTTTGCTAAGAAAGAGGATAAGAAGGTTTATTCTTTATTTAAAGAATATATGATGATGTTTATTTTGATTGCTTTTAGTATGTGCTTAACTTTTATGATAGGTATTAGAGGTTTTATTACGGTATGGGTAGGTAAAGAGAATTATATTTTAGATTATTTGACAGTGGTTTTATTTACTAGTACTTCATTTCTTAATATTTTATATTTTCCTTTAGTAGCTTTAATTAATGCTGATGGTTTATTTAAAGATAATAAGAGACATATTTTTATTTGTGCTTTAACTAATTTGGTATTATCTTTATTATTGATTGGTAAATACGGTATTAATGGTGTTTTAATTGGTACTTCAGTTGCATTTATTGTTAATATTATGCTTAAATCTAATTTAATATCTAAGAAGATTATGAAGAAAGTTCCACTTATTAAGATTTTAAAATATTATATTGTTTCAATATTATTATTTATATTAGCTACAATTATATGTAAGCCTATTGAACTATATTTCCTTACTAGTAGTGGTGGATTTATTTTAACGATAGTTAAGCTTGGTATAATATTTATAGTTATTACTATTTTAGTATCATTGTTATTATGGGTTATTAGTGATGATGCTAGAAATTTATTTAGAAGATTATATAATTTGATTAAGAATAAATTAAAAAAATAGAGTTATTGTTTCTCTATTTTTTCTTTATATTCTTCTAATTTATTAATAATACTTTCTTTGAATTTAGGGTAGGCTTTGAATATTCTTCGATTAAGTAATTTGCTTTCAATTTTTTCTTTAATTTTTTCTTTGAATTCTTCAGTGTTATCTTTCTTAATTTTGGTGATACTACTTTTTAATTTAAATGTTACATACATAGATGTTATAAAATCACTAGTAAAAATAATCATTAGTATTAAGCTAATTGTATTTAGTGTATTTGTATTTACTTTTAGTAAAAGACTTTCAAAGAAAGGGTTAGCATAGTATACTAAAAAGCATCCTAGTAATCCAAAGAAGAAGGCATTAGTAAGACATACTCTGCCATTGATATTGAATTTTCTAGTACTATAATCCCACCATCTAGCATTAAACATTTTTTCCATAATATAACTTACCATGTATTCAATGAAAGAGCAGACCACTACCGCTAGTAAAAATACTGTTAAGGGATTATCTTTATAATGGTTTAAGTAAAAAATCATTATTATACTAGAGTAACCATATATAGGACAATATGGTCCTAAGAGGAAACCACGATTTACTAGTTTTTTGTTCTTGGGGTATGTTACACATACTTCCATGAACCATCCAATAAAGGAATAAATTAGAAATAATATAAAATAAAAATATACTTTATCCATAAACACCTCACTTTATAAGTATATCAATTATGAGATGTTTTGTAAATAAGTCTATGAAAAATATAGTAAAAAGATTTAATTCATGGTATAATGATATTGTTATTAAAGGAGAAGGTGTATTTATGAAAAGAGTATTAACTGGATTACAACCTAGTGGTGAACTTACTCTTGGTAGTCTAATTGGTAGTATTAGTCAGATGGTAAAATATCAAGAGGAATATCAGTCTTTTATGTTTGTTCCTGATATGCATGCTATTACGGTTAAACAAGATCCTAAATTATTAAAAGAGAGAATTTTTAAGAATGTGGCTTTATATATTGCTTGTGGATTGGATCCTAAAAAGAATACAATTTATATTCAGTCAGAAAATTTATATCATGCTAATTTATCTTGGGTATTGGAATGTAATACTTATATTGGTGAGGCATCTAGAATGACTCAATTTAAGGATAAATTGAAGAAACAGGAAAATGTATTGGTTGGTTTGTTTACTTATCCAATACTTATGGCCGCAGATATTTTACTTTATGATGCTGATTATGTTCCGGTTGGTATTGATCAAAAACAACATGTAGAATTAGCAAGAGATATAGCAGAACGTTTTAATAAGACTTATGGCGCTACTTTTAAAGTGCCAGAGCCTCTTATTCCAGAAGTTGGAGCTAAGATAATGGATTTATCTGATCCTACTAAAAAGATGAGTAAAAGTGATGTTACTGGTAAGGGTGTTATTTATTTATTAGATAATGAAAGTGTTATTAGAAAAAAGATAATGTCGGCGGTTACAGATAGTGAAAATAAGGTATATTATGATGAGGTTAATAAACCTGGTATTTCTAACTTATTAGTTATTTATTCTTCACTTAAAAAGATTAGTATTGTAGATGCTGAAAATCATTTTAAAGATTATAATTATGGTAATTTAAAGAGAGAAGTAGCAGATGTAGTAGTGGATACTTTAACTGATATTCAAAGTAAATATAATGAGATAATGAATAGTAATATGTTAAATGAAATATTAGATGCTGGTAGAGAAGTGGCAACCGCTATTGCTAAAAAGAAGACTGAAGAAGTATTTAGTAAAGTTGGTTTTGGTAGATATTAAAAGAATAGACTTATTGATGTTCAATAGTCTATTCTTTTTCAATATATGTTTCTTTGTTTATTGTTATATTATAGTTATTTAATTTATTTAGAATATCTTCTGAGACAATGACATTATAGGTAATGTTATCTTTAAATGTTTTATTTATGATATGACTATCTTTTAGGAAATAATCAATGTTTTTTACATCGTTATAATTGAAGGTGATATTTATGTCGTAGCCTTTAGTTAAGGCAATGATATTATTAGGGGTAATTACTTCTCTTGCTACTTTGGCATAAGCTCTAGTAAGAGGGCCTACTCCTAATTTGACACCCCCAAAATATCTTACAACTATTATTAGAGTATAATTTAGTTCATTATTGATAATTTGGTTAAGAATAGGGATACCTGCTGTTTTTGATGGTTCGTTATCATCAGATGATTTAATATCATTATCTATAACATAACCATAGCAATAGTGGGTAGCAGATGGATAACTTTCTTTTGCTTTATTTAGATATTCTTTTACTTCATCTTTAGTATATACTCTATATATTAAGGAAATGAATTTAGAATATTTTATTGTTTCTTCGTATTTATTATTATTTTTAATACTATACATACAATCACCATATTTATTGTATCAAACTTTTAATGTAAAATCTAGTGGTTAATTTATTATATTTTTTTCTGTGGAAAAT
>CAKPAL010000021.1 GCA_934132925.1 uncultured Bacilli bacterium | reverse complement strand
AACTTTAATGCTATGGCTATTCAATATAAATCACTTAATGCTAATTATAATAAAGGTGATACTTTCTTAAATGGTATAGTTCCATTTGTAGCATATGGTATTGTTGTTACCATTCATATGCCTATGTGTTTAGGTATGACTAATATTATTGCTCCTATATTATCTCCTAAAGAGTTTACAGAGTTCATGATTAAATATAAACCTAATCATACTGCTACTGTTCCTACTTATGTTGAACATTTTATTGAAGATAGAAAAGCAGATTCAATGAATTGGAAATGTATTAAACATATTGGAGTAGGAGGAGAATCTTTTACAAGAACACAAGAACAAGAAGTTAAAGACTTTTTAAAGAATCATAATTCTAGTGGTAGTATAGATAAGGGATTTGGTATGACAGAGTTATCTGGTACTTCAGTAACTTGTATGGGTAATGTTAATAAATTTACCAGTTTAGGTATTCCACTTCCACTTAATACTTATGGTATATTTGAAAGAGGTACTGATAAAGAATTAAAGTATGGCGAAGAAGGAGAAATATGTATAACTGGTCCAACTGAAATGCTTGGTTATTTAGATAATGAAGAAGAAGAGAGTAAAGTTATAAAAATACATAGTGATGGTAAAAGATGGATTCATTCTGAAGATGTAGGTTTAATTGATGAAGATGGTTTTCTATTTTTTAAAGGAAGATATAAAAGAATGTTTACTCATGGTGGCTTTAAATTATATCCCTCATATATTGAAGGAATTATTGTAAGTCACCCTAAAGTTGAAAACTGTTGTGTTATTTCTATTCCTGATCAGACATATGGTTTTTCTCCTGAAGCACATATTGTTATAAAGAAGGATAATGTAAGTGAACTCAAAGAATTAAAAGAAGAATTGATAAAGCTATGTAAAAATACTCTTCCTGAATATTCACAACCAGAAGATTTTATTTTTGAAGAAGATTTACCACTTACATCTGTTGGCAAAGTTGATTATAAAAAAGTAGAAAAAATGAGGATAAAAAAGTTAGAGGAAAGCACTAAATAAGGCTTTCTTTTGATTTTGAATTATGGTATAATTTTTATAGAATAAAGAGGTGTTTAAAATGAAAATAAATACTACAATATTTTTAACGATAATAAGTTTCTTTTATAGTATATTATTGATGATTGCATATTTTTCAAAAGATAAAATTAAAACGCTTGAAAATAAAGTGTATTCAAAACTTATTATCATTAATTTTATTGGTATAATTTTGGAATTGTTTTGTACAATATTTGCTGGATATGCTAAAGATTATTTAGTATTTTATACGATATTAAATAAACTTTTTCTAGTTGAATTAACTATTTGGTGTTCTGTATTTAGTGTGTATGTATTTTTAATTTCTTCAAAGAAAGAAAAGAATGAATTAAAGTCATATCTAAAAAAAGTTTCTATTTTTCATATTGTAATAGATGTAATAACAATGTTTTTAATCTTTGTTTTACCAGTTCAGTTTAACATAAACAATTTAGGATATGTTATGTATTCGTATGGGCCTAGTGTCAACATTGTTTTTATTAGTAGTACATTGTATATTATACTTATGTTTACTTGCTTAATTAGAAATTTTAAAAATATTAAAAGTAAAAAATATTTACCTATATATGTATATATGGTAATAGGTGTTCTAGTTGGAATAGTTCAAAAACTTCATCCTGAAATCCTTGCTTTTACTTCGATGGAAGCATTTATTACAGTAATTATGTATTTTACAATAGAGAATCCAGATAAGAAATTACTTGAAGAGATACATATGTCTAAAAAAATAGCGGATGCTGCTAATGAAGATAAAAGTATGCTTATATATAATATGATGAATGAGGTTAAGAGTATTGCTAGTGATATTAATAAATCTTCTGAAGTAATACTAAATAGTAATAATCTAGAAGAAAATAGATTCTTTGCTAGAGAGATAATATCTTCTAATAACAAGTTATATAGTATGGCTAATAATATATATAATATTGATGTAATTGATGATATTAATGTTAAGACTGTTAAAAATAAATATAATATTAAGTTATTACTTAAAGAAGTTATAAGTAAAAATAAAGGGTTATTTGAAGATAAAGATATTAGTTTTAGATTTAATATAGATAGTAATCTTCCTAATACTTTATATGGAGATAGTATTAATTTAAAGAATGTATTAAATACTATTATAGGTAATTCTTATAAATATACTGATAAAGGATATGTAGAGTTATCTGTTAATGCTATATTTAAAAAAGATATAGTTAGATTAATTATAAAGATAGAAGATTCTGGTATTGGTATAAAAGCTGAGGACTTAGATAAGTGTTTAAATAAAAATACTAAAGATCAAAATAGTTTATATGGTGCTAGAAAGACTATTAATATAATGGGTGGTAATTTACTTATAAGTAGTGAATATAATAAAGGAACTATTGTTACTATTATATTAGATCAAAAGATATATACTGATAATAATAAAGATAATTATGATAATTATGTTAATAATAAAAAGATATTAATTATAGATGATAATAATTCTAGTATTAAATTAATTAGTAAAATATTAGATAAACATAATATACTATATGATAGTTCTAATTTAGGTAAAGAAGCCCTAGATAGAATTAGAAAAGGAGATAAGTATGATTTAATATTATTAGATGAAGATATGCCTTATATGAATGGTATTAGTGTTATGAATAAACTTAATAAAATAAAAGGATTTGATACTAAGGTTATACTTCTTACTAAGAATAGTAATATTATATATGATGATATTTATAAAGATAGTGGTTTTAGTGATTATATTATAAAACCTATTGATAAAGATGATTTGATGAATAAGATAAATAAGTACTTGAAATAATATATTGCTTTTATATTTTAAGTAATTATGATATAATAATATTGAATATTTATGGAGAAAATAGAGGTGAATTATGGAAAAAGAAAATAATATTGATTTAATGGTCATTAAGAAATATTTAGCTACTGAAAAAGATGAAGTTAAACTTAAAAGTTTTTTGAGACTGTATTCCAATTATTCAAAATTAGCTAAATTTGATTACAATGAATTAGAAAAATTTGAGAATGAAATATATACAATAGGAAATAGAAACTTATCTGATAAAGAAAAGATTAAGAAAGAAATTATGATTATAAAGACTGCTATTAAAAAGTGTGATAATAAAAAAATAGTTGATCATGTCAACAGTATACTTAACGATATTGGATTAATAGTTAATTATGATGATAGTGTTTTTAACGGCTATGTTCCCTTTTTGAAAAAATGTATATGTGAACTTCAATCTATATTAAAATTAGACATTAATTTTTATAATGCATCATGTGAACTTTTTGATAACGAATATGATAGTGTAAAAAAATTTGTTTTAAATACATACAAAGATAATTATAAAGATAATTATAAAGATAATTATAATAGGAGATAGTTATGAATAGTTTGAATGAATTGAAAAAGTATATAGAGACGAAGATTAACAATATATTAGAAAATAAAAAAATTATTGACCAAAATCAGCAACTTATTGCTAAATTAGAAGTAGTATATAATCTTTTAACTACCAATAATTATGAAAGTATTAATTCAAATGACTTTAGGAGTTGCTTAGATTCTATTTTCACTGATGAAGATGTCGAAACAATTATTGAAAAAACAAATCAAGCAATAATCATAATCAAAGATGATAAGTTGGTAGGTGTTCCACAAAGATTACAAGCAGAAGAATATTTAAATAAGATTAATACCTTGGTGTCAAAAAAAATTGAAGGATTAAAAGAAGATATTATGAGAAAAAAATCAGAAGTAGATTATAAAATTTCTGATTATGAAGAATATTTATGTTTAATTAAAGATGGGCAAATTATAAGACATCTAAGTGAAGAAGAACTAAAAAAATTTTTTGACTTTCTAAAAGGATCAACTTTAGATAAGAATATTGTCTTAGACTTAACTGTTTTATTTTCTAAAGATAGTATCGATTATGCCGAAAAATTGAGAAAATTAAGAGTTGCTAAAGAAGAAACAATTAAAAAGAATAATGCTAAAAAAATAAAGGAGCAGATTAAAGAACAAAACAGAAACAAAGTAGAAGAACCTAAAGATGAAATAAAAGAGGTAAAATTCACATTATCTGAAGATGAAAATAAAATTTATTATCGCATGTTAGAAATAATCAATACCTTAACACACGATATAGATCTAACACACGATGTCTTAGTAGATTTACTTAGTGATGATTATTCTCTAGAAAATAGAAAGTCAGTATATGATTCTACTGATGATAAATTTAATCTTATCCTAGAGGATTTAAAAGTTAATCTAATACCAAACTTTGAAAATAATAAAGATACTATAATAACTATATTTAAATACATTATAACCATATTTGATGAAGAATATAATAAAGAGAGAGAAGTTGAATTTGTAAGTCAAATTGCTGATTTTTCTGAAGAAGAGAAAAAGGAAATTGAAAAGTATTTAGAAATTACTAGCAAGGAACTTGAACATTACAATAACTTAGAAGAAAAAGACAGAAATATGATTGAAAGCATAAGAAATTTAATTGAAGAAAATAATGATATCAAGATAGAAATAAGTTCCAAATTTTCTCTAGATTATGTTGAATATATTACTTTAATTAGAAGATTTTATGAAGTTTATAGTGAATACTCAGAAAATCGCAGTATAGAAAAAGAATATATTAAATCTGGATTGCAAGACGATATAAATAGTTGTCTTATTAGTCAAATGACAGAAATTAGAGACATTTTAAGGAGATTAAATAAGCAATATGAATTAATAAATGGAACAAAAGATAATACTGATAAAACAAATACTGATGGTATAGCCAAGCAGTATACTCCTGAAAGGAAAACCTTATTTGTATTCTTACCACTTAGCGATGGTAATTATAGTATTGTTGATGATCAAGCGGAAATATGTGAAACACACAAAGAAGTAATGAAAGATGTAGCAAATGGGTTACATGGCTTTAGTGTAAATGATTTTTATACTTATATTAGTAGCCCTGAAACTAATAATAGAAATCTTTTACCTGACAAGAAAATTAAAGATTATAGTGAGGAAGTTAAACCATATCGTTTGAGAAAAGTTAATGCTAGATTTGCCTACACAAAGTTATCATTAACCGCAAGTAATCAAGAAAAAATTAAAGAGGCCTATGGTTTAGAAAAGGCTGATGTTCTTTTGATTATTGGATGTTCTGCTAAAGTTAGTGGTTCAAAAGATACTTATACAGAATTTAATAGAAGAATAGCAAAGGAAATAGATAGTATTAGATATATACTTAATTTATTTAGAACTGACTTTGATGATGCAAGTTTTAAAGCAGCTGCTGGACTTATTGATGATTCTGAAAAGTATTGCGAAAGATTATATAAGGATCCATTTAAAAAGTTGGATGATGAAAGTTTATGGAGGTAAATATGGAAGATAAAATAATTAGTGTTTTAAATAAAGTTAGAACCGATCTTTCTAATGAGTTAGAAACTAAAACAAAAGAATTAGTACAACCTTTTGATGATTTTGCTAATAAATTATCTGCCGTTGAAGTTACTCCATTAAAAATTAGTGGTTTATCCATAGAAGAAATAGATAATACCTTTACCAATATTAGCATTGAAATAATTGAAAAACTAGAAATGTATAAAAACTTATCAAAACTTTCATTTTTCCCACTTACTGATGAACAAAAGTTGGATATATCTAATATTATGAGAGAATTAATCAATCAAATGAGTGTAATTAAAAAATATATTATTGATTGTAATCCAACATTAAAGGACATTAACAATAAACTAGAAAAGATAGATGAAGTAATTAAAAAAATCACTGCCCTTTATAACAATAAAGGTTACCTAAATTCAAATGATATTACAGATATTGTTAATATTTTTAAAGAATCTATTTTACCAATTGAAGAGCAAATAGCAGTTGTTCAAGAAATAAGTCTGTTATCTTTGACCAAAATCAATTCCAACGAAAAAGAAGAGCAAGAAGAAGATATTTTAGTTATTGAAGAGACTGGTATCGATAGAGAAAAAATAGTTGATTTATTTAAAGAGTATGGTTATGACTTTGATGATTTCAAAGAACACGATAAAAATGAACTACTTAATTATGGCAGAATTGAAAATATCAGAGAAATTCTTGATGTTTTAGCAAGTAATAACCTTAGTATATACATAAAAGGCACCAGTCGTAAATTGACACAAATATTTATTAATTCTAGTGGCTCTATTATGACTACAATTATTGAAAATATTAAATTTGATATTGAAAAAAATAAGAGTCAATTTAATATAGGTATTTCCGATGGCTTATCCTTAGAAAAAGTATTTGGTGAATACTTAGATACCCCATCAATATTTATTAATGGTAAAAGGCAATATAAAAGAAAAGAAACTAGTTCTAGAGGACCAGGTGGAGAAAACCATGGAAACGCTTCGATTATTGGTGCCTTTGATAATTATGTAAGAAATAGAGAGTTATTATTAGAAAAGGAAATTGATATTAATTTAGTAATAACTAAATGTAAGACTTTGCTTGGAACTCCTTCCCAAAAAGTTAAAGAAAATTTTGATTGCTTTGAATTTTATGGTATACCTGAAAGTGTGTATACTAGAACATTATACTCATTAACTGCAACTGATCCATTATCCGCAATTGACAAATTTATTGAACTTGGCTGTTATAGATACATTTTATCAAACTTCTCATATGTTAATAGAAGACCTGATGACTTAATATTTTATCGTATTGTAAAGGCAAGTCAACTAGGTGATCCAATATATAGCGAAAGAAGAACGCAAAACATTGAATTTTTAGGTAAAATTTCTAATGATTCTAAAAATGGTTATGGAATTAATCGTGATAATAAACAAGATATTGTTAGCCAATATATACCTGGTTTTAATCCAATATATGATGAAATAGTTAATAAAGATAGAAATGCTGGTCCAATAATACTCGCTATTAATAACTATTTTGTTAAGTCGATTGAAGAATATAAGGTTGATGATTTAAGATACGATTTTAATGGAGTAATTATATCTAGATTTAAAGTACTTAGAATATATGAAACCTTAATTAAAAATCGAATGGCTGGTACTTATAGTTCAATACTTTACGCTATATGTAAAAATAGTATATTGACTGAGGAACAATATAGAAATATTGTTAATTGCTTAGATAGAAGTTTTGGTAATTTGAGAGGAGTTGCTAGGGGATGATTGACTTTTTAAAAAATGTTGGTATAAGTGATGATACTTTAATTGAAATGTTAAAGAATAATAATGAAACTGCCATATTTGATTTATCTTGCAACGAAGAAGATGCTATAAACATTATTAATTATATAAAAAATATTGGTATAAATAACATTGATGAGTTATTAGTATATAGAATGGATATCTTTTTTCTCACGTTTGAACAACTTGTAAAGAGATTATCAAAATTTAATATCCCTGTGCTTGTTAATCTTATTAATGAAGATTACACTAATATTGATATTATTAATGAATAAAATAAATAAGTACTTGAAATAATAGTACTTATTTTTAATATTTATGATATAATATTTTTAATTGAAACAAAGTAGGTGAAGTATGAGTAAAATATCTAATACATTTCTAATGATAAAGTTATTATCAAATGGTAGAGTATATTCTGTTAAAGAACTTAGCATGGAACTTGGAGTAACAGAGAGAATGGTAAGATATTATAAAGAACAATTAGAGATGGCTGGCTATATTATTGAATCATTTAAAGGCCCAGGTGGAGGATATTATATAAATAAAAATGATATTATGAATATAGATTATTTTAATAAATACGATTTAGAAATATTAAATAGAGTAGAAGATAAATTAAAAAATACTAATGATGAAAAATTAACTAGTGATTTTAAAAAACTAAATAAAAAATTACATTCTATTTATAATACTAATAAAATATTATCCGAATATAAAAATATCGATGTAACAATAAAAGAAAATAACGAAAAAATTGATATTATTGATAAATGTATTAAAGATAAAAAAAGTTTATTAATAGATTACCTAGGCTCTTCTGGTAAAATAGTTAAAAGAGAAATTATTCCAATAAATATGTTTGAGTTCGAAAATAATACTTATGTTCTTGCCTTTTGTAAATTAAGAGGTTCTATTAGGCATTTTACTTTAAGTAAGATACTTAATATAGAAGAAATATAATAAACGCACAATACTTCCTACATTATAATAATAACGACGATATATTTCCTAAAAGACTACTATAATAAATTTGAGGAGTGATAAAATGAATATAAAAGAAAAAGCTAAATTATTTGCTATTAATGCTCATCGAGGTCAAAGAAGAAAATCAGATAAAGAGAAGCCTATGATAATTCATCCCATAAATGTCGCTAATATTTTGAGTGGGTATGGATATGATGATAATGTAGTAGCGGCAGCCTACCTTCATGATGTAATTGAAGATACCAAATACACTAAAGAAGATTTACTAAAGGAGTTTAACGAAGATATTGTATCTTTAGTACTGGGAGCAACAGAACAAGATAAAAGTTTAAGTTGGGAAGAAAGAAAACAAGAAACAATAAATAATGTAAAGAATCTAGACTTAAGACATAAAGCCATAGTATGTGCAGATAAAATAAGCAATCTAGAGGATATGCGAATAATATTTGAAATCAAAGGTGAAAAAGATTTTTCAGCTTTTAAAAGAGGTTTCGATAAACAAAAATGGTATTATACTGAAGTATATAAAAGTTTAATTTATAACGAAGATGAAAACATCCCAATGTTTGTTAGATTAAAACTCTTAATAGAGGATATCTTTAATAATAATAAACATGACGAATTAGAAAGAAAAATATTTAAAGGAAGAGAAGAAGAATACAAAAAACTCTTAAAACTACATTATCAAAAGCAAGAAATATATAAAATGATTACTGCTTTAGATAGTCAGATACCATACGTCATCGAATTTACTGGGACCCCAAGAACCGGTAAAACAACCTTAATAAATAACCTTTACGATTTCTTCAAAAAAGGTGGCTTTACCACTACAGTATTAGAGGAGTTTACAACTTCAAAAAGATATAAAGAAACAATATACCCTAAACTAAAGAACGAATATAAGAATATTATCAACACTGAAATACCCAAGTATGTTCTAAACGATTTAAATGAAGAATTAACCAAAAAACAAGATATCATAATAATAGATCGTTCTCTTTTTGATAGAATGATTTGGATGGATAGACTATATAATAAAAATGGAGCGACCCAAGAAGAATATAAAAATTATATAAGCAAATATACACCAATAATTAAAAATAAGATTGATATTGTAATAGGATTATACACTGATAGTTTAACCTCTTTAAGAAGAGACTACACCGCTAATACATCATTAGAAAAAAGAACCTTTTTAAATGAAGAAAACATAAATGAATACAATAATTCACTTATGAATATGAAAGAATTATCTAGAAAAGAAAATATTAACTTCCATTTATTTGATACTACCGATAAGAGTGAAAGAGATATTTCCTTTGAAGTACTAAATACAATACTTACTGATATGAGAAGTAAATATATTGCTATAGTAAATGAAAAATTTGATAAATAATTAAATAAAAGCTTATGATGAAGACCAAGGCTTCATCATACCATCTTAAGACTACAAAAGTAGGCTTAAGTGGAAATAACAAAAAAACAATTGACAAAGAATAAAAATAAGCATATAATATATTTATATTCAAAGCAATGAGAAGGATAACATTATATATATGTATTTATAGAGAGTTAGTGGTAGGTGTAAACTAATATGAGTATATATAATTACTACCTTTGAGTGTACTCGAAAGAGATTACCGGTAATAAGCCGTTATCAAAATTAAGACCAAAGAAGGATGGTACCGAGATAGTATTCTCTCCTTTAGAGGGTCTTTTTTCATTTTAAGGAGGGTTTTTATGAAAGAAGATTATATACCAATAACCGCTATTCAAGATGACTATATTACAACATGGTACATAGATATATCAAATATGAACCTTAGCCAGTTAATTAGTCTAAAGAAAGCACTAGAAGGAATAAATGAGAAAACAATAAGAATTATAGATGGAACAATAATAAGAGGGTATACACCAAATGTAAGTTGCAGAGAGAAAAAACATAATTGCCGCGAATATAAAAAAGAACAAAAAGAAATAAAATCAAGAAAACTAAAAAAAGCAGAAAAAAAATATCGAAGGAGGAAATAGAATATGATAAATATTAAAGAAAATGAAGGCTTAAGTAGATTGAACCACTCTTGTGCCCATTTACTTGCCCAAGCAGTAAAACATCTATATCCAAATGCTAAGTTTTGGGTTGGACCAGTAATTGAAGAAGGATTCTATTATGATATCGATTTAGGCGATGAAGTAATCAAGGAAGAAGATTTACCAAAAATCGAAAAAGAAATGAAAAAACTATCAAAAGATGGTAAGAGAATTGTAAGACATGAAATAACAAAAGAAGAAGCACTAGATATGTTCCATGACGATCCATACAAAATAGATTTAATTAGTAGGATGGATGAAAATGAACAAGTAATATCTTGTTATACCCAAGGTGACTTTACAGATCTTTGTAGGGGACCACATGTAGATACCACTAAAGAACTAAAATATTTTAAATTAATCAAAGTATCAGGAGCTTATTGGAAAGCAGATTCTAATAATAAGATGCTTCAAAGAATATATGGAGTATGTTTCAGAAATGAAGAAGATCTTAATGCTTACTTGACAGAATTACAAGAGAGAAAAGAAAGAGATCATCGTAAGATTGGTAAAGATCTAGATATCTTTATGAGTCATGATCTAGTAGGAAAAGGAATGCCATTATGGTTACCAAATGGTGCTATTGTAAGAAAAAATCTAGAAAATTACATCTATGCTAAAGAACAAAAATTAGGTTACTCTCATGTATACACACCATGTGTTGGAACAGTTGATTTATACAAAACATCAGGTCATTGGGATCATTACAAAGAAAATATGTTTCCATCAATGAAAGTTGATGATGAAGAATTCGTTTTAAGACCAATGAATTGTCCACATCATATGTTAATTTATGGTAATGAGATTCATTCATATCGTGAATTACCAATCAAAATAGGAGAGTTTGCTACTGACTTCAGATATGAAGCAAGTGGTGCTGTAAAAGGTCTAGAAAGAGTAAGGTGCATGTGTCAAAACGATGCTCACTTATTCGTTAGACCAGATCAAATAAAACAGCAGTTCAAAGAAGTAGTTAACCTAATCTTAGATGTATATAAAGATTTTGGTCTAAAGAACTACAAATTCAGATTATCTCTTCGTGATCCAGAAGATAAACATAAATATTTCGATGATGATGAAATGTGGAATAATGCCGAAAGTGAACTACGTAATGTATTAAATGAAATAGGAGTACCATATACTGAAGCAATAGGAGAAGCAGCCTTCTACGGACCAAAACTAGATGTCGAAGTAAAACCAGCAGTTGGACCAGAAGTAACATTATCCACTTGTCAGTTAGATTTCTTATTACCAAGAAGATTTAACTTATCATACATTGATTCTAATGGCGAAAAACAAGTACCAGTAGTATTACATAGAGCTATCTTCGGAACCTTCGATAGATTTACAGCTTTCATTCTAGAAGAAACAAAAGGAGCATTACCATTATGGTTATCTCCAATTCAAATAAATGTTATACCAGTAAATAACGAATATCATCTAGATTACGCTAGTAGAGTAGTCGAAGAATTAAGAACAAAAGGCTTCAGAGTAGAATTAGATTCAAGAAATGAAAAGATGGGATATAAAATAAGGGAGTCTCAAACAAGAAAAATTCCATATACATTAGTATTAGGAAATAATGAAAGAGATAATAATACAATTACTTATCGTAAGTTTGGTGAAGAAAATACCACTACTCTAGATAAAGAAGAATACATAAAAGAAATGATGACTATGGTTCAAGAATACAAATAACAAAGCATAAAACTTTGTTATTTTTCTTGCTATATTTACCATTTTATTGTATACTAATAATAGAGTAAGGAGGAGTAAAATGGTACTAAGAAGACCCTATGCTTTTCTAATAAAGCACTTTAAATTAATACATATAATATTATTTATATTATTTGCTTATATAACATTTAAAGCAAACAATATTGTTACCTTCTATAAAGATTATATATTATATAATGGTAGTGTAGGTATTGAAATGACAAACTATATAAACCCTTTTATATATATTGCCATATTCCTCATAATAATAATGTCAATAACAATATACTATCTAATGAAATATAAAAAGAAACCAAAACTATTCTACATAATAACCATCGTAATAAGTTTATTTTCTCTTCTACTATTTATACATTTAACCAATAATATAAGAGTATTAGAAACAACTGTATTACCCGCTAAAGAAATAAGATTACTAAGAGATATAAGCAGAGTAAATTATTGGATGTTATTAATTATAACCATTCCCGTATTAATAAGAGGATTAGGTTTTGATATCAAAAAGTTCAATTTCAATAAAGATCTTCAAGATTTAAAATTAGAAGCCGAAGATAACGAAGAAGTAGAAGTAACAACTAATATATCATCGGATAAAATTCTAAATACCGGAAGAAAACAAGTAAGAGAACTAAAATATTATTATACCGAATATAAACTATTTATAAATATTATTTTAGGAATAATAGCAATAATATTGATATTAGCTTTTCCTTTTAATAAATTCGTTATCCATGGAACAATAGGAGAAAAACAAACTTTAGTAACAGATAACTTTAACCTAATAGTGGAAGAATCCTATATATCAACAAGAAATAGAATAAGTAGAGACAATTCTTATGTAATAGCTAAAATAAAAATAAAAGGAAAACAAAATAAATATATCTTAAGCCTAGATGAACTAGTTCTAAAAGGTAAACATAATGAGTATATTCCAAGTCTAAAGTATTATAACTATTTTAGTGATATAGGTAAAGGCTATAGCAAACAATACCTGAGCCTAGATGATTATACCGAATATCTTCTAATATATAATATTAAAAATGAAGATAAGAACTCAAAATTAATTATTCATGATATTGCTGTTGATAGAAAAATAAAACTTAATCCTCAAGAACTGGATTAAGTTTTTTTCCATCTATAATGACCAATAATATTATATCTTCCTAAAGCATCTTCAATATATTTAAGATTACCACTATTATGAATGATATAAGGAATACCCTGTTTATTTCTCTTTTCGGATATAATAGCAATATGCTTATCAAAAATAACAACGTCTCCCTTTTGAAACTCACTATAATTATTAATATCTATCGTCAGTTTAGTAGCGGTCCTATCAAAGAATACCTTAAGATTTTTAACTCTTCTAAAGTCAATATTAACATCTACCTTATCAATATCATATAACTCTCTATTATTAATAATATCTTCATTAACAAGCATCTGAAGGTCATATCCAGCATTTAAAAAAGCAAAAGCTACTACATCAGTACAAACACCATAATTATCATTAGGGTAGCCAGTACTATAATATTTAGATTTATACTTTGGTCTTTTCTTTACATAATTAACCGCTCCATCATGAATATCAGTATAATCATCAATACCATCATTATCATAATCAATATCACTCTTAATATCTAAAATACCAAAGTCACTATTATAATAACTTTTACGAGGTAAAAAATATAATAAGACTCCTATAACTATTAAAATAAATAAAATAATAAAATAAACAACTTTCTTTTTCATATCATTATTATATAATAAATAAAAATAAAATTAAACAAACAAGAACTATTTTATCATAACTAGCATAATATATAATGTCATAAGAGAAATCTTATGTTTTATATATAAGTGGTCCTCATCACCAGAGGACTATTT
>CAKPAL010000020.1 GCA_934132925.1 uncultured Bacilli bacterium | reverse complement strand
TATCCGAAGCATCATAATGTTCATTACTATTCATTTTCTATCACCTTCCTGCATCAAATTATTTCCCGGGAAATAATATTCCCATTCTCTATTTTATAAACATTGGCCTTTTCTCTAATCTTTTTATCTATATTTTCTATATCAGTAGTAGTAATTATAACTTGAATAACACTATTCAAATATTTTAATATATTATTTCTCTTAACAATATCAAGTTCACTAAATATATCATCTAAAAGTAAAATAGGACTATCAGACAACACACTACTAAATAAATTAACTTCTGCTAATTTAAGAGCGAGTACAGCACTTCTTATTTGACCTTGAGAACCATATATAGACAAATTTTTACCATCTAACTCAAAATAAAAATCATCTCTATTAGGACCAATAAAAGTCATCTTATACTGAATCTCTCTACTAAAATTATTCTTAAGCTTCTCAATAAACATATTTTTATCCAAATTACTTATATTAGAGTTATATACAACTCTTAATCCATGTAATCCAGTAATTGAATAAAATATATCATCAATATATTTATTAACTGAATCAATATACTTCCTTCTATAATTAAATATCTCCAAAGATAAATCAACATATTTGTCATTAATAATATCAAAATAATCAATATCACTTTTTTTATTTACATTGATAATCTTTAAAAATTCATTTCTTTGTCTCAATAATAAATTATAATTATTTAAATTAATCAAATACTTTTTATTAATCTGACTAATTTGAATATTAAAATATTTTCGCCTACTCGAAGGACTATCCTTAAATACCCTAATACAATCACTACTAAAAATAATAACATTCATTTTAGATATATAATCACTTAACTTTTTAATTTCTTTTTTATTAATTTTAACAACCTTACCATTATCATTAATTAACACTTCAAGTTCATTAGAAATCCCGTTATTTTCTAAAATACCTTGAATTAAAGAATATTTTTTATCAAACATAACAAGATTTTTATCATTAATAGGTAAAAAAGATTTTGTAACAGCAAGTACATAAATAGATTCCAGTAAGTTAGTTTTCCCTTGAGCATTATTTCCAATTATAATATTTAAGTTATCATTAAAATTAACAACAATATCACTATAATTTCTATAATTGTTTAAATATATTCTCTTTAATTTCATTTTGCAAACATCCACTATTCATACTTTCACCTTTATAAAATTCATGTACTTCTATACATATATAATTATACCATATTTTCCCCAAAAATAAAAGGAAAAATACATATTTTATCCGTATTTTTCCCTTATTTTTCAAGTGTTTTATTCATAATACATCGAAGATATTTTTCTATCTTAATACACTTAGTAATCTGATTATCAATAGTAGCATAAGAGACATCAATATTTATTTCTTTTCCACCATCAAAATATATCTTAGTAAAGCCATCTTCTTTAACATATCTATCAATATTGTTATAAGCAATCCATATACATTTATCAGAAGAAGGCGTAGTAGTAGGAAAATAAATAAACATATTATATAAAGATACCACAATAGGCGTTTTAATATAAAATCCAAATACATCTATAATAAATTGTCTCTGAATTCCATAAGAATTACCATAAAACTTGCAACTCCATTTAACTAAATCTAACGGATTCATTTCTAAATCCAATTCTCTATCCTTTTCTATCAAGAAAGTACCAGTTCCCTTATTAACAGAAGTAAAGCATAAAACGTCATCATTAATAATATATCTATTCACAACAAAATCCCCCTTTCCACATATAAAAATATGTACCTGCTATTAAAACATAAAAAAATGTCGAAATCTGTCAAATTCTGTCGAAATAAATAAAAAAAAATCTTTTTAAGTACTTTTATCTATCCAAAAACATCTTTTTATATAACTTTTCTCATAAAAAAAATAGATTGAAAATATCAATCTACCATAAAACATTATATTTTAACAAGTTTTAATTGGAAGAACTAATTGAACTAAAGAACTATCCTCTGCACATTTGATAACAATAGGAGAACTATCATTATTCATACATAAAGTAATTTTATCCTTATTAAAACTCTTAATAGCATCTAACATAAATTTAGAACTAAATGAAATATCAATGTTTTTATCAGAAACAACACTAATTTTCTCCTCTACTTTACCAATTTCTGGACTATTAGAAGAAATCATAAGTTCATTACCATTCAAAGATAATCTAATAGTATTCTTTTCTCTATCTGAAGTAAGTAAACTTGCTCTATCAATCATATTATATAAATCATTAAAAGAACACTCAAGTAAAATATTAAAATCCTTTGGAATAATATCACTAGTAGTAGGATAAGTACCAGAAAGCAATCTTGATAAAAATACAATATTACCATATTTAAATAAGACTTTATTACTAAATAAATGTAATTCCAAAGATTGTTCATCATTATCTAACATCTTAGTAAGTTCTAATAAGTTCTTACCAGGAATAACAATATTAATATCAGTTTCATCAGATTTATCAATAGCAACAAGTTTTCTTGCTAATCTATAAGAATCCGTAGCAATTACATCTAGTTCACCATTATTAATTCTAAAATTAATACCAGTAAGAAGTGGTCTAGTCTCACTTTGTGAAGTAGCAAATACTGTTTGATTAATAATATCCTTAAAAACACCATTATTAATAATTATAGGCTCTTTAGTTTCATCCAAATCTAAATTAGGAAACTCATTAGGATTAATACCATTCAAATTAAACTCTGTATTATCTGTACTTACTATCATTTTAAATCCATCAATAACCTCAATAGATATATCAGTATTAGGTAATTTTCTAATTATTTCAACTATATATTTTCCTCCAATTACAATACTCCCTATTTCATCTAAACTAGTTAACTTATCTTTTGGAATAAAAGATCTAATAGATACGTCAGTATCACTTGCATATAAATATAATCCATCTTCTTTCAAATCAAATTTTATTCCTGTCAATATAGGTATTAAATTTTTTGTAGATATCGCTCTAGCAGTATTATTTAAACTTTCCAACAATATTTCTTTTTTTACAACTAATTTCATTTTTATCATCCTCTTTCCTTTTATTTATTAATTATTATTATTATACTGTTGATATTGTGCAAAACTCACTTTTTTTCTTATTTTATAACCTTTTATTTATCCACAAAACCTGTGGATAACTTCAAATTTATCAACTATCAACAACTATATCCTCTTTTTCAATTCCTCAATTACTGTTTGCAACTGGTAATTTGTCTCTAAATCTTTCTCAATTTTTTGATAAGCACTTATAATAGTAGAATGATCTCTACCACCAAAGTAAGTTCCCATCTTTGGATAAGATTCATTTGTCATAATTCTACATAAATATATTGCTATTTGCCTCTGATAGTTAATATCTTTACTTCGCTTCTTACCCTTCAAATCCTCTATATCAATTTTAAAGTACTCACAAACAATTCTTTGAATTCTATGAATATCATTTTTATATACACTTCTCTCATTAATTTTATCCTTAAGAGCTTCAACTGCAATATCTAAAGTCACAACCCCATGATTCATCATCAGAGCATAAGCAAAAACTCTAGTAATAGCCCCTTCTAGTTGTCTGACATCAGAATCATTAATATTAGCAATATATTCAATAACTTCAATAGGAATATCATCAGCAGCTTCCTGATGTGATATTTTTCTTTTAATAATATCAACTCTTAAATTAAAATCAGGAGGCGTTATATTAGCAGTCAGACCCCAATTAAATCTAGTAATAAGCCTATCCTCCAACATTTTTAAATCATCAACAGACCTGTCAGAAGCAATAATAATTTGCTTATTTGAATCATGTAACTGATTAAAAGTATGAAAAAACTCTTCCTGCCCTTTGGTAGCAGATCCTAAAAATTGAATATCATCAATAATTAAAACATCAATATTTCGATATTTATTTTTAAAAGAATCAATTTTTTCAAAACTATTCTTATCATTATTTCTAACAGCAGCTATATAATCATTCACAAATTGTTCACTAGACACATATAATACCTTTTTATTAGTATTTTGAATAATATAATTACCAATAGCGTGCATCAAATGAGTTTTACCCAAACCACTCTTACCATATAAAAATAAAGGATTATATGCTTTTCCAGGTTTTTCAGCCACTGCTCTAGCAGCAGTGAAAGCAAACCTATTAGAATTACCGACAATAAAACTATCAAAAGTATATTCACTATTTAGATTAGCGGATAAACTAGTTTGATGTGGAACTCCAAATGTTTCTTGTTCAATCTTAATATCATTATTATCACTTTCAATATCACTAATTTCATTTTCTAAAATAAATTGAAATGTAAAATTAGTACCAGTAATAGAATTAAATGTTTCTTCAATATCATCAATATAGTTCTCTTCTAAGTGCTTTTTATGTAAAGCCAAAGGAACAATAACAATCGCCTTACTCCCATCAAGTTTATATAATTTTGTATCTTTAAACCAAGTATCATAAGATAAAGGAATTATTCGTTCTTTAATTTTTTCAAGAAATTCGTTCCACAAAATATCAGTATTCATCTCAAAACCTCCAATTCCCAAATCCAATCTGTTATAATCTATTATAACTCAAAAAAAGATTTTGTCTAGTTATTTTTTTTAATTAACAGCCAAAATAACAGCTTGTCAACAACTTATCAACAATATAATACCATATAAAATAAGACTTTAAAAGACTTTTCCACAATTTTTGTCAAATTTTGTCGTCAACAGACAATCACTTTACTTTTCCACAGCCCTGTTGATATTGTGGATAAATAAAAAAAGCCTTATTTTATAAGGCTTTATACTAGTTACTTTTCCACTGTATCATCCACTTATCAAATATTTTAGCATTATTACTCTGTGGTTCTGGATCAGGTAATTGCATCTTTACAATAAGTGGTATTTTCATCATTTTACCAAAGGCAACACAAGTACCCGCTTGCAGTGTCTTTTGTTTTTCAATAACATCACTACTTATATTAGGAACCATTCTTTCTATGTAATCCAAGTCACTAGGATGATTTATTTTAAATATCAAAAAATTACTACATTGCGATAAAACAGATTCAGATAATTCAGTAGGTCTTTGAGTAATTAAGTCAAGAATTACTCCAAATTTTCTACCTTCTTTAGCAATTCTCTCAAAAATATTATATCCAAGAATATTAACATCATTATCTCTTTGAACATATCTATGAGCTTCTTCTAGCATTATAGATATAGGCATACTACCCCTTGTAGGAAGTCTTTTAGCAAAGTTAAATATAATTCTAGAATATATTTTTACTAAGGCTTTAGCAAATCTATCATCAATATTTTCAAGAACAAAATTAATAATCTGAGCTCTCTTATTATTATCAACCAATATCAAATTAGAAACAAACTCATTAACCGTAATAAATCTATCATATTCAAAATATTTTCTCATTGAACTATTAGAAATACTATGAAGTTTTACTTTAAGAGCAGTAGCTTCAGAATAAGATTTTTCATTTAAAAGAAGTCCCTCGGATATTAATGTAAAGTTAAGAGCAATTTCTAAATCATCAATCGTAAAATAAGTAGGTACATAATCTTCATTCCATTTTGTATTATTATCTACAAACTGCTTAATATAATCAGTTACAAGAATTCTTTCAACAAATTGACCTTGACTATCAATATCAAAACATTTCCTAAAAGTCCTAGTATAACCAACACCAGGAACTTCAACATCTAAATTAAGTTCATTAGTGTGACAAGTAGATAAAATTGAGAATATCTGATCTCTAATTCTTGCCGAAACTTGATTAGAATATAAAACTGATGTAATAGCGGTAGCAATTAAATGATTTTTATATCTAATAGATTCTTCATCATTTTTAGCAAATAAAGAAACATAAGATAACATTTTCTCAATAATCATAATTTGTGAATGCTCGGTAACATCAAGCAAATTGGAATAATCATCAACTGAAAGAAGCCATAAAGGAAGTTTTAAAACATTATTACTTTTTTCAGTATCAGTGCTAAACATTTTATAATTAAAATTAAAATTATAGTTATTAATTGAACTAAAAGCACTATCATATTCATCAGTATTATTAAAAATTAAAATAACACTATTAAAAGGAATATAATTAGGCATGGTAAACAAATTTTGTACTAATCTAGCGACACCATAAGTTTTACCAGAACCAGTATTACCAAAAATAGCAGTATGATTACTCCACATATCATCAATATTAACTTTAATAGGAGTATCATTATATAAAGGAGATAATCCAAGTGTCATTGAAGAATTATCACTATAACCAGTAATTAATGCTAGTTCATTAGCATTAATAATTCTAATTTTAGCCTTAGTACTAGGTTTTCTTATTATACCATCATAATATTTATCACCATGAAATTCACCAAGGAAAGTAATTTTAGCTTCACCATTAATAATTTCCTCAATTTCTCCTAAAATCTTTTTATTATTTTCCTCAAAAACAACATTCAAGTTAAGTAAATCATCTGCAATTACATTATTAACCTTAACAATAGCATAATTTTTACTAATAGCGGTAATCTCTCTAAACATATGCACCCTTCTTTCTATTCTAAATAAATTATACTATACAAATAAAAAAAAATAAAGAACTTTTCATTTATTTTTCAAAGTTCGAGCCTGTAGTCTCTCACAGTTATAGAAAGCCTAAGGTCTTTCTATAATAATTTAGAGCCTATACTAGTCTCTAAATTAACAATTTTAAATTGATTTTTCTACAAATATTTACAAAAAACTAAATATATAGTATAATCTCAAGTAGTGGTGATGTAAATGAAAAAAGAAATAAAAAGAAATAAAAAGGCCAAAAAAAAATATAAACTCAAAATAAATAAAGAAGAACTAAAACAAAACATAAAAAAATTTACTTTAAAATATTATTATGTACTAATAGTTTCTTTACCATTTATTTTAATAGATATTCTAACAAGAATATTAGGACATAAAATACATTTTTATGGAATATTAAGATTAGTTCCTATCTTATTCACATTATCATATATTACATTAGGAGTAGCATCTTCATTATTATTAGAGAAAAAGAAAGGCAAAATATTATATATATCATTATTTATTATTTCATTTGCCTTATTTATTACTAATAACATCTATTATTCAATGACCGATACTTTCTTTGACTTTAGTTTAATCTTATTAGCAAGTGAAGGTTCTGAATACTTTATGGATGCCATTTTAAACTGTAATATATGGGTATATATATCAAGTATAATAATCATAATTTTCTTCATATTTGGTTTAAAATATTTTAAAGGAAATAATCAAACCAATTTAAAATCAATAATCAAAGTATTTTTTCTTTTCCTAATAGTTCATACAATTACCCCATTATTTTTAGGAAAAGCAAACGATTCCTTAAGTTGGAGCACTTGGAGAAATCCCCGTAATATTTACATCAATTTCAACGATAATAACAAGAGTATGATGGTATCAGGAATATATGAATATAGTGTCAGGAACTTTTATATAACATTTGTTAAAACAAAGAAATCAAATAATTACGAAGATATAAACTTCCTTGAAGAAGAATACAATAAAGAAGAAGAAAATTATAGTACAAGTTATACCGGCAAATACAAAGATAAAAATCTTATCTTACTTCAATTAGAAGGTATAGATAATTGGTTAATAACTGAAAAAGATACTCCAACACTATATAATATGATGAACAATTCAATAAACTTCACTAATCATTACTCATATTATAATGGAGGAGGCTCAACATTTAATTCAGAGTTTGCAGTAAACACTGGTTTTATTACCCCATTATCATATACACAAAATGCTTATACATTTAATAAAAATTATTTTCCATATTCATTAGCCAATCTTTTCAAAGCATCAGATTATAGTGTTAATGCCTTTCACATGAATGATAGTGAGTATTATTCGAGAGGTACAAATTATAAAAATTGGGGTTATGAAAATTATTATGGTTTAAAAGATTTAGGAACCTACAAAGATGATAGTTATACATTAGATAGAGAATTAATACTAAATGAAACTTTTCAAGAGAAAATGTTTAATAGTGAAAAATTCGTTGATTACATCATAACATATTCTGGTCACTTACCATTTACAACAGAAAAAGGAGTATGTAAAAAATTAGTAATTGAAGACATTTTAAAAGAAGAAAATCTAGAAGAATTACCGAATTACTATATCCTACCAGAAATGACTGAGGAAGATTGTGCTAGGAGACAAGCAAAAGAAACAGATTATATGGTAGAACTGTTACTTAATACATTACAAGAAAAAGGTTTACTTGAAAATACTGTAATAGTAGTATTTACAGATCACTATCTATACACATTATCTGATCAAACAATATTAGATAAATATAAAGAAACAGGTAATAATCTAATAAATAAGACTCCATTCTTTATATGGGACAATGGAGAAACCAAGAAAAAAATAACATCAGTAACATCCCAATTAAATATCATGCCTACACTACTAAATCTATTTGGTCTAGAATATCATCCAAATTATTATATAGGAGAAGATGCTCTAAATAACAATTATCATGGTATTGTCTTCTTTAGTGATTATTCTTGGTACGATGGAAATGTATATGTAGATGGTGGAACAGTAACAAATAATAAAACTATTGATCCAATAGCATTAGAAGATAAAAACTACTATATAAACTACATAATTAGAAAGAACGATTTAACTTTAAAATACAATTACTTCAAAAAAATAGAAGCAAATAAAAATAAACAAATATAAAAAGTTCATAACAGAAATATGAACTTTTTTTATATCAATAGCATTATTAATTATTATTTATATTCTTACTATCATTGTCAATATCATCAATAGTAATCTTACTATCATGAGGAATAGGCTTCCAAGTAACTTTCATAAACAAAGCAGCATAAGTTGTATATCTACCAATAATATCAAATATAGGCCAAGTAAAGGTATATAAAACCTTCTTTTTAAATGGCATCTTTTTAATATTTTTTCTTTCTATAATAAATATATAAACAGCTACCCACATATTTTCAAAATACATACCTATTCTATAAAATAATCGAAGCCAAATAGAAGTAAGCATACCAACAAATAAAGCATTAACACCAGGATCGATACTTATTTTAATAGAAAATAAATCTCTAAGACCCTTTGCTAAATAAGTACCACCACTAAGTAAATCGATACTATTAATACCATAATTATAGTAGTAGCAGCTACTCATAACCACAATAACAATTAGCCACCTAGCTAAATTAAATACCGAAAAAGGTGTTAATTGAAGTAAAGTATCATAAGAAGCAAATCTATGTCTTATTGATTCACCTACTTTTAAAATAACATCTTTAAAAGACTTGCATTCCTTCTTTTGAACATCTCTCCATCTAGTCTTAATAAACAACTTACCAAAGAAAATATTAAGAAATAAATAAGGTCCAGATTCGCAGAAGGCTAATAAATGACCCTTTGACCATCTAAGTCTCTGCCTTAAGGCAATTTTTAAACTTGTAGGTTGCTCATCATAAAACATTGCTTCATCATTATAAGTAATTTGATATCCTTGTGCTACCGCATCTGCCGTAAGAGCCCTATCTTCAGTAAGTGAGGTATATTTCCAACCATCTCTAACAATTTCATTAGTAAACAAAAAACCAGTACCCTGAATGTTTGTTGCCAAGTGTAAGACTGATCTAGCCCTATGATTACATCTAATCGATCTAAGCCAATGAATAGCATAGGTTGAAGCAATCCAGTTTTCATCAAAATTTTTAGTATTACGATAAGAAGTAATAATCTTTTCACCAGAATCAAAAGCATCATTCATTTTAGATATATAATTTTTATTAAGTAAATTATCTGCATCAAAAATAAAGTAACCTTCAAAACTCATTCTACCATAATCTTCGCCTATTCTCTCTAAAAGATATTGAAGAGCAAATCCTTTAGTTTTATGTTCTTCATCAAATCTTTCATAACAAATAGCACCTTTATTTCTAACAACATCAGCTGTATTATCAGTACAATTATCTGCTACTACAAAAGTAGTAAGAAGCTCTTTTGGATAATCTTGTTTTTTTATACTGTCTAATAAATTACCGATAACCTTCTCTTCATTTCTCGCGGCTATCAAGATTGCATATTTATGCTTATTCTTTGCAGGTTTAAATTTTCTAGTAAAAAATACTCCAATAAGCCAATAAAGAGATTTATAAGCAAACATAATAGTTAAAATCTTACCAATAACATTATATACATTTTTCCATTCTAGGTAAGAATCTCCTATTGAATTAATAATATTAAAAAAATACATCACATACACCCTCACTTCAAAATTACAAAAATATTGTATCATATATTAACATTTAATACAACAAAAATAAAAAAAGTTTGAATAATTCCATTAAATATGATATTATATAACCGGTGATAATTATGGAGATAATTGGAATAGTAGCAGAATATAACCCATTTCATAATGGGCATCTATATCAAATACAAAAAATAAAAGAAAAATATCCTGATAGCATTTTAGTAGCGGTTGTTTCTTCTACATTTACTCAGCGTGGCACAGTATCAATATTAAATAAATGGACAAAAACCAAAATAGCACTAGATAATCATATTGATATCGTAATAGAATTACCATTTGTATACGCCACTCAATCATCAGATATTTTTGCCAAAGGAGCTATCTCACTTTTAAATAAACTAAAAGTAACTAGAATAATATTTGGAACAGAAAGAGATAATCTAAATGAACTATCATTATCAGCGGACCTTCAATTAAATAATAAAGAATATCACAAACTAGTAAAATTATATCTTTCGAAAGGATTAAACTATCCAACTGCCACTAATAAAGCTCTAGAAGACTTAACTGGACAAGTAGTAGCCACTCCAAATGATTTACTTGCCTTATCTTACATCAAAGAAATAAAGTCCAATAACTATCAAATTAAATATGAAAATATTAAAAGAACATCTTCATACCATGGAGCAGAAATAAATAATAATATCACATCAGCTTCAAATATTCGTAAGTTATATTTAGAAAATAAAGATATTGCTAACCTTATACCATATTCTAAAGAACAATTATATAAAGTTGATATGAATAAATTTTTACCTCTTTTAAAATATCAAATAGTTATAAATGGGGACAACTTAAATAACTATCAAACAGTAGATGAAGGCATCGAAGGCCGTATAATAAAGTATATAGCCAAAAGTACTACTTATGAAGAATTAATAAATAATATAAAAACAAAAAGATATACTTATAATAAGATATCAAGAATGCTTCTTCATATTTTGACATCATTTACTAAAGAAGAAGCACAAAATATAAATATTGATTATATTAGACTACTAGGTTTTTCTACTAATGGTAAACGTTATTTAAATAAAATAAAAAAAGAATTAGATGTCCCTTTAATAACAGGATATAAAAAAAATATATCTAAAGTATTAGATATTGAATTAAGAATAACAAAAATTTATTCTTTAATAATTGGAAATGAACTTCTTTTAGCAGAATATAGAAATAAACCTATTATAGTTCAAAAAAAGTAACCATTAAAGTTACTATTTTAATATATAATTATTTATTTTGACACTTTTCACAATAATAAGTTCCTCTACCGCCAACCTTTATTTTATAAATAGGACTTCCACAATTAGGACAATTTTCTTTATCTTTACCATGTACTAATAGTTCATTCTGAAATAAACCATGAACACCATCAACTGAACTATAAGTTCTAATTGTAGTACCACCTTTCTTAATGGCCTTTTCTAAAACTTCTCTCGTATATTTAATAATAAGATCAGCTTCTTTTTTACTTATTTCATTAGCAGGTCTAACTGGATTGATTTTTGCCAAGAACAATATTTCGTCAGCATAAATATTTCCAATACCAACAATAATACTTTGGTCAAGTAAAACACTCTTAATAGGAAGCTTTTTATTCTTATAATTTTCAATTAAATAAGCACTATTTAAATTTTCATCCCAAGGTTCTAAACCCAAATCCTTTAAAGGACCAATATTATTAATATCTTCTTTTTTTATAAGATACATTTTACCAAACTTTCGAGTATCCATATATCTAAGTTCAGTACCATCATCTAAATCAAAAATAACATGTTCATGTTTCAATATAGGTTCACTATTATCCTTAAAAAAATACTTACCTTCCATACGAAGATGTGATAAAAGATAATATTCTTCCAAGTCAAACATTAAAAACTTACCTCTTCTTTTAATATCATTGATTGTTTTATCGGCAGTTTCTTTAATAAACTTTTCTTTACTTGGATATGCAATAATATTGTCCCATAAAACTGTAGTTCTAATTATTTTCTTTCCTAAAAGTCTCAATTTTAAAGACTGTTTAACCGTTTCTACTTCAGGTAGTTCTGGCATAACATCACCTCACTATAAATATTTTATCAGAAAAAACAAATTAAATAAAGATATATTTCTATTTTTTCACTCTGAACCTATACTCTTTTCCTATTCATCCAAGTTAAAAAATTTTAATGAAAAATTGTAAGTTTTAAATTCTAAAATCAATACTCTATTCAATTTAATACTAGCAATAATCTCTAGATGAGCAATAAAAATATTTCCCAAATTATTTCCCGGGAAATATTTTTGCTATCTATTTAGCCTCATACCAATTATTACCAGTTTCAATATCAACATCCAAAGGAACATTTAATTTAACAACATTATTCATCGTATTATAAATAATTTCCTTAACAATATCAATTTCATCATTATAAACATTAAAGATAAGTTCGTCATGTACTTGAAGTAACATTTTACTTTTAATTTTCTTTTCTTTGAAAATTCTATCAATATCTACCATTGCTTTTTTTAAAATATCTGAAGCAGATCCTTGAACAGGGGTATTTAAAGCAATCCTCTCACCCATACTTCTAATTGCATAGTTAGAACTCTTTAGTTCTTCAATATTTCTCTTTCTATTCATAATAGTTTTAACATAACCATTAGTTTTAGCAGTTTCGATTTCTTTATTCATATAATCCTTAACACCAGGATATGTTTCAAAGTATTTTTCCATAAATACCTTAGCTTCTTTTACTGGAATATCAAGATCAGAAGCCAAACCATAATTACTTATACCATACAAAATACCAAAATTAACAGCCTTTGCTTGTCTACGCATATTTTTTGTAACTCCTTCCGCAGGAACATTGAATATGTCCATAGCGGTCTTCGTATGAATGTCAATATTGTTATTGAAGGCTTCCATAAGTTCTTTAACTCCTGATAAATGAGCAAAAACTCTAAGTTCAATTTGTGAATAGTCCGAAGATAAAATAACACTATTATCTTCAGGTAAGAAAGCCTTTCTAATAAGTCTACCATATTCACTTTTCATAGGAATATTTTGTAAATTTGGTTCGATAGAAGAAAGTCTACCAGTTCTTGTCAATGTTTGAGTATAAATAGTATGAATTTTACCATCTTCTTTAATAACATTAATCATTCCCTCGACATAAGTAGAATAAAGTTTTGATAAAGCTCTATACTCAAGAATACACTTAACGATAGGATATTCTTCAAGTTTTTTCAAGACATCAGCATCCGTAGAATAACCATTTCTATTCTTTTTTACTCTATCATGCGGAAGATTAAGTTTTTCAAATAAAATTTCACCAAGTTGTTTAGGAGAATTAATATTGAACTCACATCCGGCATAGTTATAAATATCCTTTGTCAAAAGTTCAATTTTAATTTTCATTTCAGTACCCATTTCCATTAGGACATTCTTATCTACCCTAATACCTGTACTTTCCATATCTGCTAATATTTTAGCAAGAGGCATTTCAATATTATTAAATAAATTAGCCATATCTTCTTCTTTGATTTTATTATAAAACATATCTTTAGTATCATAAATAAACTTTGCTTTTAATGTAGCCCTTTTAAAAGT
>CAKPAL010000019.1 GCA_934132925.1 uncultured Bacilli bacterium | reverse complement strand
GATGCAATAGATTTAAAGAATATGGAATATGGTCTTAATTTACAATTACCAATATATTTATATTTATCTAGTAAAATGGAACTTAAAAATATTAAAGTAATAGGCTTCTACTTACAAAAGTTATTTAATATGCCTTCGATAAATGGTACTAATGATTATGATGAAGAAAGAGCAAAGACTTTGAAATTAGAGGGATATTCAATAAATGAAGAGAATATTCTATCAAAGTTTGATAATAATTATAGTAATTCTAATATAATTAAGTCTATGAAAGTTACTCCAAAGGGATTTAGTTCTAATAGTAAAGTATTATCTGAAGAAGAAATTAATACAATGATAGATAATACTGATAAAATTATTGATACCGCTATTAAAGATATACTAGAGGGGGATTTTTCTATTAATCCTAAAGTTATAAATGGTAAGAGTATTAGTTGTGATAGATGTGAATATAAAGAAATCTGCTACCAAAGAGAAAGTGATATTGTTTATATAAATAGAGAGGAGGATAATAATGAAGTACAAGAATGATACAATATATTGGGCTGATTTATATATCAATGATGAATTAGTTAAAGAGGGAGAGACAATTGCTTATCTAGAAGATGATGATATGTTTATGACGGTTGATAATTTACTAGCTCATATTTTCGAACCACTACTTAATAGTAATTTATCAGCAGAGCAACTTAAAAAAGAAGAGGAATTAGCAAGAAAATCATTGATGCCATATCGAAATATTAAGAAGGATATGATATATGTCGATGCTAATTCAATAAGAGAACTTGGTAGTAAAAGGGGCAGAGGATAATATGGCATGGACAAAAGAACAAGAAACCGCTATTTACACAGAAGGCACTAATATTATTGTATCAGCAGGAGCTGGCTCAGGTAAGACAGCTGTTTTAACAGAGAGAGTACTAGAAAAAGTAAAAAAAGGTGTATCAGTAGATAACTTACTAATATTAACATTTACTAAAATGGCCGCTAAAGAGATGAGAGAAAGAATAGGGTCTAAACTATTAGAAAATGGTTTTACTAAAGAACTATCAAAACTTGATACAGCGGATATTACTACTTTTGATTCTTATGCATTATCTTTAGTAAAAAAATATCATTATTATTTAAATGTAAGTAAAGATATAAATATTATTGATGCTTCAGTTATTACTTTATATAAGAGAAAGACTTTAAATGATATTTTTGAAGAGTTATATAATAGTAATGATGAGGATTTTCTTTCTTTAATTAGAGAATATACTTTAAAAAGTGATAAAGATATTTTTGAGTTTATTTTAAATATTAATAATAAATTAGATTTAAAGACTAATAAAAAATCATATCTAGATAATTATATTAATGATAGATTTAATGAAACTACTATTAATAAAGATATAGATACTTATATTAAAGAAATATTTAATATTATTAATAAAATACATGAATATTTAGAATATATTGATGATAATGATTATTTAGATAAATTATATCAAGTATTATCTCCACTTCTAGATAGTGATGATTATATTTCTATTAAGGATAATATAAATATTAAATTACCTCAAGCAAGAGGTGTATCAGATACTACTAAAGAATATAAAGAAAAAATTAAGAAGGCTATTGATAGTATCAAAGATTTAACTATTTATAAGGATACTGAAGAAATAAAGAATAGTATTTTAAAGACTAAACCTTATGTATCTTGTATTATTAAGATTATAAAAGCATTAGATATTAAAGTAAAAAAGTATAAAGAAATATATAATTATTATGAATATTCTGATATTGCTAATTTAGCTATTAAATTAGTTAAAGAAAATAGTCAAATAAGAGAAGAAATAAAGAATAATTTAAATGAAATATTAATAGATGAATATCAAGATACTAATGATGTACAAGAAGAATTTATTTCTTATATATCTAATAATAATGTTTATATGGTTGGTGATATTAAACAATCTATATATAGATTTAGAAATGCTAATCCATATATATTTAAAAATAAATATGATATGTATAGTAGTAATAATAATGGAATGAAGATTGATTTAAATAAGAATTTTAGAAGTAGGGAAGAAGTAATAAATAATATTAATTTGATGTTTAATCATATTATGGATGATTATTTAGGAGGAGCCTCCTACCAAAAGGAACATCAAATGATATATGGTAATCTTATGTATCAAGGTAATGGTGATAATAAAGAGAATAATAATTTTGAAGTATATAATTATTTAAATGATACTAATTATAAGAATAATGAGATTGAGCCATTTGTAATAGCGGATGATATTAATAATAAGATAAAGGATAATTATAAAGTATTTGATAAAGATACTAAAGGAATAAGAAATGTTAAATATAGTGATTTTGTAATATTACTAGATAATAGTAAGTCATTTGAATTATATAAGAAGATATTAGAATATAATAATATTCCTACTTCAATAGTTAAGTCTATTAATTTAATTGATGGTGAAGTAATATTAGTTATTAAGAATATTATTAGTTTTATTATTAAAATAAAAGATAATATTATTGATAATGATTTTAAGAAATTATTTATATCACTAGGTAGAAGTTTTATTTTTAATATAGATGATAATGTATTGTTTGATTATTTTTTAAATAATAATTATAAAGATAGTGATATTTATAGAATTAGTAATGAAATAAGTAAGAGAATTGATTTTATTTCTTTAGATGAAATAATTGATTTAATTATAGATAAGTATGATTTATATAATAAATTATTCTTACTAGGAGATAATGCTTCTAATACAATTAGAATTGATAAATTGAAAGAAATTACTAGTAATTTAACTAATTTAAATTATGATATTTATGATTATCAAAAATATCTAGAAGATATTATTAGTAATAATTTAAAGATTGAATATAGTGTTGGTGATAATAGTACTGATACTGTTAAGATTATGACTATTCATGCTTCTAAAGGATTAGAGTTTAGTATCTGCTACTTCAGTGGTTTATTTAATAGATTTAATATAAGTGAAGCAGTAAATAGATATACTTATGATAATGATTATGGAATAATTATTCCATATAAAGATAGTTTTTATTATAATACAATATATCATAAATTAGCTTATAGAAATTATATTAAAGAGAATATAAGTGAGAGAATAAGACTATTATATGTTGCTTTAACTAGAGCTAAAGAGAAAATGATTTTTATTTTACCTTCTAGTAATAAGGATGAGACTTTTATAAGTGATATAATAGATAATAATATTAGAGAGAAATATAATAGTTTTGCTAGTATTATGTATTCTTTAGAGGGAGTTACCAAGAAATATTATAAAAATATTGATTTAAGTAAAATAAAGATAACTAAAGATTATAATATGATTAAAAATAATAATTATCTTAAACTTATTAATAGAGTAGATGATAAGTTACTAGTGGATAATATTAATATTGTACTTGATAAGGAAGAAGAAAAATCATTTTCTAAAAAGAATATTCATATTATATCTAAAGATGAAGAATCAAAATTAGAATATGGAAGAAAAATTCATGAATTATTTGAATTAACTGATTTTAATAATATAGATAATTTATCTGGTAAAGATAGGGAAATAATTGTTAATTTCTTAAATAATATAGATATAAATAATTGTGATATATATAAAGAGTATGAGTTTATTTATGAAGAAGATAATATTACTTATCATGGTATTATTGATTTATTATTAGTATATAATGATAGTATTAAAATAATTGATTATAAATTAAAAAATATTAATGATACAGCATATTTAAAACAACTTAATGGTTATAAGTCTTATATTGAAAAAGTATTTGGTAAACCTACATATATATATTTATATTCTATTATTGATAATAAATTAGAAAAATTATAAAATAATTTCTATATAATTATATTTTTGTGATATAATTATATAGAAGCATTTGCCAAATTAGTTTAGTGGTAGAACAAGGCCCTCGTAATGCCTAGAGGTAAGTTCGATTCTTACATTTGGCACCATAATCAGTAATTAAAAGAGTATATACTAGATATATACTCTTTATATCATGTATAGAGAACTGTCATCTTGATAGATATTAGTGTTACCAGAGGATTTTTGTTCTAAGGCTCTAACTCTATTTTCAAGTGAAGTAATCCTATTATTTAATTCTATAATAGGGTTATTCATATTGTTATTCATACCATTATTCATATTAAATGGAGTCATCATATTATTTGGCATAAGAGCTCCTGGTGGAAGTTGCATATTATAGTTACTTTCAATCATACTACCAGGAATGTTCTGGTAATAACCTCCATACATCATATCTCTATTTATCATATTTAATACCTTCCTTTATAATATTATATGAAAAAGAGATAACTTTATGTTATCTTTTCTTTTCTTTTAATACTAATGTTTTTCTAACAGGAAGTTCTCTTCCTTCTAAATCTTTATCTTCTAGTAGTGATAAAGAATTACTATTTATTTTTGTTTTGTCACTTATTATTTCTCTTTTTATTTGTTTTAATACTCTTATTTTATCATTATTATCAAGTAAGTAGAAATATCTAATGATTTTATCTTCAGTACTAATGACATCATTATCTTCATTGATAGTTCTACTACTGGTTAATTCTTCACAAATAGTACAGTCCATAATTTTCTCTTTACTAGTAGATAAGCCATTATTATCTAAAGTATTTATGAGAGTGTTAATATTACTATTACTTTTTCTATTTATTTTGTTTAATCTATCTTTCATTTGAGCCTTTATTATGGTTATAGAAGCAAAATTAAATACTATTGTTCCTACTACAAAAGATATTATACTTATAATATTAGTAGGAATACTAAATATATTAAAGATTAATGCACTAATCATCATTTGTAATATTAATATAAGCATTTGTATTGATAATAAAGAAATATGTGATACATTATTGTTATTTAAGTTATAGATATCTTCAGATAAATCACTATTATATTTTATATCTTTCATATAATTCCTCCTTTGGTACTAAATATTATAATATATATAGATAAATATTGCAAGTATATTAAAATGATGTTATAATACTAACTACCGGTGATATTATGGATAAAATTAATAGAACTTATATATGCAAAGATAATACATATATAATAATAAATTATACTACTGATGAAAAGATAAATAAGGATAAATTAATAGTATTAGATGAAATATTTAATAAAGAATATAATAATTTTAGTTTAATTGATATAACTAGAATTATTAGGACAATATTAAATACTACAGAAAAAACTTTTAGAATAACTATAGCTAAACCTGAAGATATTTCTAGATTAGTATATTTTAGTAATAGTAAATTAATTAAATATATGAACATGGTAGAATATAATGATAAGTTATTAATAGTAAGATATTCTACTAAAGGAGGACTTATGATAACTGCTCCTGATGAAAATTATATATTAGGTGAGTTAATTAAAGAAGAAATAACTAATATTAATATTTTAAGTAGTATATATACAAATAATAAAGTATTGAGGAGGAAAAAATAATGAGATACTATAAGTTAGATAATGAAATGATTTATTATAAATTAATAGAGGGAGTAAAAAAACCTTACATATCAAAGAATAGGGTAAAAGTAGATAGAGATAAATTAGATTTTATAAGAAAATTAATAATAAGTAATTGTGGAATAGTAAGACATGTTAAATGTAAAAGTAATATACCAAATCCTACATTAAATAAAGAAAATATTTTGAATCTTACTTATAAAGAAATAAGACCTAATAAAGAATATATACTTGATTATGATGAAATTACTTTACCTTATGAGGCTGAATTAATAAGTAAGATATTATCTTTTGATAATGATGCTTTAGATAAACTATTAGATATAATTTATAGTAGTAATACTTCTAGTAAGACTTTGTATCAAGAAAAAATAGATGAATTAAATCATAAGGTAACAATGAATTTAGAATCTATTAATTTAGGTAGTATACCAATTAATAAAGGATGTAAGGAAGTAACAAGAATTACTAATGAATTAAATGAACTAAAAAAATATGCTTATTTAAATGAGAATAAAAAACCAGTTAGTTTCTATTACCAAATGTTAAGAGAAAGTTTTACTTTTGAGCCTATATCTTATATGACATTAGAGAGTCTTGATGAATTAGTATTTTTCTTTGATGAAGAGAATATAGATCATAAAGTAGCAAAAATTAGAGTTAAAACAAAGAAAACTGACAAATAAGTCAGTTTTTTGTGTAAAATATCTTTTAAAATATATTTAAATGTAGTACAATAATTATAGGTGATAGAAAGTGCATTCATATGTTGTTGAATATTTAAATGAAAATGAGTTTAAAAAAATAGAGAGATCTCTAAAAAAGTATAATATGCTTGCTTATAAGAAATTAATTTTTGATTATGTACCGGCTTTAAGAGATGGTAATTTTGTTGGAGTACCGGTATCTAAGAATAGTAAGGAAGGTATAGTAAAGTATGAGTTGAAGTTGCCTACTGATAGAATGTTTTCTAAAGTACATGGTGATATAGTATTACATTATACTTTGTATGAAAATCAAAAGTTAATAATGTTAGATACTATTACTCCTGAGGAAATATTATCTGAAGGCCATCAAAAAGAATTAACTACTTATAAGGGTGTTATGGTATCTAAATCACATGCTGATAGGGATATGTTTAAAATTAATTTGCTAAATAGTATGAATAAAAATGGTTTCTTAAATATAAGTAAAAGATTATTAATTATTTTATCTGCTGTATTTGTTTTATTAATTGGTTTAATTATATATTTAATAGTTAAATAGTATATATGGAAGTAAAGAATGGTACTTGGAAAGATGTAATATATTTAATATCTTTACTAGCGGGTAATGACTATATAATTAGAAATATCAAAATTAAAGAATATAATTCATGTCAAATAGAAGATAATAATAGAGAGTGGAGTATTGAAGATGGGGAGGTTTTGTTATTGGGTAAAAGGGAAGACATATCTTCAATACCTAATAATGAAGTATATAATATTTGTGATTTAAGAAAAGAATTGCATAGATTACATGATAATAATGCTTCCTTTATTATTGGTAATGATTTTTACTATTCATATGGAATAGAATTATCTTATGATAAATTAGAAATACCTACAGATATGAATAATGTTATTTATTATGGTAATAGAGAAGACTATCTAGGAGTAGTAACTAAAGTGGTATATAATTATATTTTATGGAATGGAATAGAAGTAGATAATGAAGATATAAAGTATTTAAATAAAAGAAAATTAAAGAAGATATGCTAATATAACATATCTTCTTTTATATTTCTCGATATAATTCGGCATCTTTATATGGATCCTTAGGGTCAATATAGTCAACGAATAATACACCATTTAAATGATCTAATTCATGCTGAAAAGCAATTGCTAAATCCTCTCTTACACGATATTTATGTTTATTACCATCCATATCATAAGCTTCTACAGTAATTCTAGCATGTCTAGGTACAATACCTTCAACCTCTCTATTAACACTTAAACATCCTTCACCTTCACCAGCATATATCATTTCTTCTGAATAAGAAATAATTTTAGGATTAATTAAAATATAATCATCAAACTTACCATCACTTACTTCATAGCAAACAACAAAGAAGTTTTTATTGATGCCCATTTGAGGAGCCGCTAATCCCATACCTGGTCTTAAGTCATATTTTTTTGATAATTTTTCTATTTGGGAATATCTTAAATGCTTTAACATTTCAGGTATTATATCTTTATACTCGTTACATAAAGGAAATTCTACATCAGAGTTCTTTGCTCTAACTCTAGGATCTTTCTCATCTAATATATCTTTAGTCCTAATCATAAACTTCATCCCTTTCGTTTTCCAATATATTTTATCATAAAATAGTAAAAAAAGAAACAATATTTATAAAACTTATTGTAAATTATATATTTTTATGATAAACTTAATTGTAAGATAGGATGGAGAAAAATATTTCATAATTAATAATATTTATTTATAAAATGTGATGGTCTTATAAATAAATTGTTAGTGTTTTTATACAGGTAATTTAATTTTAATTATCTGTTTCTTTTATTTTTTATAAGGGCAGTGCTTCTGAATGAATAAAAAAAAGGGAATATATCCCTTATATTAAGCAGCAAGTCTAGTACCAATTATGATAACTAGTAAGATAAATAATACTAATACAATAGCAGCACTATTACCATAACCATAGTTACCATAACCATATCCATAACTAGGATATGAATAATTCATAGTATTAGAACATCCGCAACTACTACCAGTATTATATCCTCCTGAATATCCACCATAATAATACATAAATATACCTCCTTTGTGATATCTAATATATTTTACTCTTATATTATTTTTTTGTTATTACATATACCTAATTTTTAAATTATTATTGCATAATATTATCTAATATGATATATTATAAGTAGAAATAGGAGAGTGATAAAATGAATACCGATAGGAGACTACTACTTATATCAATAGTAGTTATATTAGGACTAATGGGTTGTAACTTATATTTACATCATGAAAATGATAAATTATTAAAGGAAGAAGTTAAAGTTAAAGATAATAATAACATAGATAAAGAAGTATATTATGATTGTTCTTTTACTCAAACATACAGAGTAGTAGACTTACTAGATGGTTATATAGCAGAAGTACCAGAAATGTCTTATGTAATATTAGATAAATTTCAAATGCATGGAGCTTATGCTCATATAATAAGTAGTGAACAAAAGAAAAAATTAGAAGTAAATAAATATTATGAGTTTACTTATTCTTTAAAGGGAACTACTAAAGATAAGTTAAACGATATTAATGATGTGTTAAAATATAGTACTTTTAATAATCAAATTAAAAGTGATAATAGTTTAAGTGTGTTATTAGAAATAAAAGAAACTGATAAATTAGGAATGGGGCAAATACAAGAAGATATTTGTATAGGTAAATAGTTATGAAGAAACTGGATAAAGAGGGACAAATATATATTTATGAGTATAGGGTATCAAAGTATACTGGTGCTATAACTAAAAGAGAAAAGATTGATATATTAAGATAAAAGATGGTTTATAAGAGATAAGTATTAATATTTTGGAATATAGTTGCATAGTTTTTACTAGGTGATTATGATGAAAAAAATATTAATATTTATCTTTTTATTAATGTCTATTCCAATGGTAAAAGCCGAAGTAGAGGATTTAGCCCCTAATGCTAAAAGTGCAATTATGATTGAGGCTTCGACAGGTGAAATATTATTTCAGAAAAATAAGGATGAAAAATTAGCCCCTGCTTCTATGACCAAAATGATGAGCATGATTTTAATCATGGAAGAGATAGAAAATGGCAATTTGAAATGGGATGAGATGATAACAACTTCAGAAAGAGCTTCTAGTATGGGAGGTAGTCAAATCTTTTTAAAGGCTGGCGAAAAAATGAGTGTCGAGGACTTGCTTAAGGGAGTGGCTATTGCTTCGGGAAATGATGCAGTAGTAGCCCTAGCCGAGCGAATAGCAGGTAGTGAAGAGGCTTTTGTTAAAAGAATGAATGCTAGAGGTAAAGATTTAGGTCTTAAGAATACAAACTTTGTTAATGCTACAGGATTAACAGCGGATAACCATTATTCATCGGCTTATGATATGAGTTTAATAGCCAAAGAATTAGTTAAACATGAAAAGATACTTGAGTTTACTGGTACTTATGAAGATTATTTAAGAAAAGATACAAAAAGTCCCTTTTGGCTTGTTAATACTAATAGATTAGTAAGATTTAAAGAAGGCGTAGATGGTTTAAAAACAGGGTTTACTAATGAAGCAGGATATTGTTTGACCGCTACTATGAAGAAAGATGGAATGAGACTTATTACAGTTGTTATGAAAGAGGAAACTGCTAATAAGAGAAGTGCTGATACAACAAAAATGTTAGATTATGGTTTTAATGTATATATGATTCAGAGTATTCTTGATGAAAAAACGACCATTGAGAAAAGAAAAATTGAATTAGGTAAAGATTTGATGACAGAAATTATTCCTAAAGAAAATATTACAATATTAAATAAAAAGAGTGATGAATTAAAAAATATTACTTATAAAACTAATATTGATAAAATAGTAGCTCCAGTTAAAAAAGGTGATAAGGTTGGTACTATTGATATACTAGAAGATAATAAGGTTATATCTACTATTGATGCTACCGTTAAGAATGATATTGATAAAGCAAGCATTATAACTATTTATTTAAGAAATTTAAAAGAAATAGTAAGTGGAAATCTAAAGTTTTAGGTTTTCGCTTTTTCTTTTCATTTTATAACAATTTATTATAGTAATTTTTTCATATTTGTGATAAAATGGTAAGGAGGTGTGAAGAAGTATGAAAGCAAATAGAACAATAACAAGAGAAACTGCAATGACAATACTATATCAAATATTTTTATATAAGAAGAATAAAATAAATTATTCAGTTGAAGAAGTAATCAATGAATATATGGAAAATATTGAATTAGAAGATAGAAAAAAGATAAACATAGAGTTTTTAAAAGAATTAATTAATGGTGTATTAGATAATATTGAGGATATTGACAAGAATATACTTAAATATTTAGAGAATTGGACAATAGAAAGATTAGGATTAACTGATCAGGCTATTATTAGAATATCAGTGTATGAATTATTATATACAGATACACCTAATTTAGTATGTATAAATGAAGCAATAGAATTATCAAAAAAATATTCAGATGAAAAGGTATCTAAAATGATTAATGGTGTATTAGATAAGATATATCATGAGGTAGAAGATAATAATGGATAATCATTATCAAGTATATGAATATAAAAGATCATATAATGAACTAGTTAGAGATAGAACATTTACTCCGTTAGGACGATATAAAGATTGTTTTTATATAAGTAAAAGGAAATTATTTTTTAAAGAAGAACAAGATAGAATAAATTATGAATTACTAGGAGACATTGTAGCAAATGATCTAAGTATTAATCATACCAGTTATGAACCATATGTTATAAAGACTACTTCTAGAGAAATGAAAGGTTTATTATCTAAAGATTATCGTATACCTAATCATTTATTAGTTAAATTTGATAAAATACTAGGAAATAAAGATATGACATTAGATAATATATTATTATCATTAAATATGTATTTTAAAGGATATCAAAATAAAGAAGAAATAATAAAGAGAATATATAATGATGTAATAAAACATTATATGTTAGATTTGTTATTAGGTAATATTGATAATGGTAAATATAATTATGAACTTATAGTAGGAGATGATAATGCTTATTTGTCACCATACTCAGATTTTGGTATGATTTTTAATTTTACTAGTACTAATTTAAGAGTGAATAATGAAGTAGATAATTCTTTATATAATAATTTAAGATTATTACTTACAAACGATTTATATTATAAAGAATTTATAAAAATGTATAAAAAAATTACTCCTGAAAGAATGGAAGAATTACTTAAAGAAGTAGAAGATAATAAAAATATATCACTAGGAGATAACTTTAAGAATATAGTGTTTTTATCTTATATGAAACATTATTTAATAATTGATGGAATAATAAAAGAAATAAATAAAGATAAAAGAAAAAGAAAATAATAAAGAGAGGAGTAAATATATGAATGATAATTATATAACTATAACAGAGGTAAATAGGTATATAAAAGAAATAATAAATGATGATTTACTTCTTAAAAAAGTATATTTAAGGGGTGAAATATCTAATTTTAAGGCTCATTCTAGAGGACATTACTATTTTACATTAAAAGATGAAACATCTAGAATAGCGGCTGTTATGTTTTCTTTTAATAATAAAAATTTGAAATTTACTCCTTATGATGGTATGAAAGTATTAGTTACTGGTAAAATAGATGTTTATGAAGCTACTGGTGCTTATCAAATTTATGTTGAAGATATGGCTCCTGATGGAATTGGGGCTTTATATGTGGCATTTGAAGAATTAAAAAAGAAATTATTACAAGAAGGCTTATTTGATAAAGATAAAAAGAAAAAAATAAGGAGAGTTCCTAATACAATTGGTATTGTTACTTCTTCTACTGGAGCGGCTATTAAAGACATATTAACGACAATAAAGAGAAGATTTCCGATATGTAATACAATCTTATTTCCGGCATTGGTACAAGGAGAGAATGCCGCTAATGACATAGCAAATAAGATAAAACTAGCTAATGAAGTAAAAGACATATATGGAATAGATACATTAATAGTAGGTCGTGGTGGTGGTTCGTTAGAGGACTTATGGCCATTTAATGAAGAAGTTGTAGCAAGAGCTATTTATGATAGTGAGTTGCCAGTAATATCGGCAGTTGGTCATGAAATAGATGTAACGATATCTGATTATGTAGCAGATTTAAGGGCGGCAACACCAACGGCAGCAGCAGAACTTGCCGTACCTGATATTAATACTATTATTACATATCTTAATACTGTAAGTACTAGAAGTACAACAGCTTTAAATAATATTATAAGTATTAATTATAAAAGATTAGATGCTATTAGAAATAGTTATATATTAACTAGACCAATTAGTATGTATGAAATAAAAGAACAAAAACTAGATATTTTAATTGACAATTTAAATAGAAGTATAACTAAGTTATTAGAAGATAATAAGATAAAACTATATACTTATAGTAATAGTTATATATTAAATAATCCAGATATGTTATATAAATATAGTAGTCAAAAACTAGATCATATTATATCTAAATTAGAAGTATTAAATCCTCTTAATACTTTAAATAGAGGATATGCTATTATTAAGAAAGATAATAATGTATTATCTAGTATTAAAAAGATTAAAGAAAATGATGTTATTAATATATCATTAAAAGATGGTGAAGTAACTAGTAAAATAATAAAGGTAGGTGAATAGAAATGGCTAAAGAAAAAGAAGAATTGACATTTGAAGAAAAAATAAAGTTATTAGAAGAAATAGTAAAAGAATTAGAAAGTGGTGAAGTACCACTAGATGATGCAATAAATAAATATACTGAAGCTATGAAATTAGCTAAAGAATGTTCAGATAAATTGAATAAGGTATCAGAAAAAGTAAATAAAATAATGACAGAAAATGGTAAACTAGAAGATTTTACTATTAGTGAATAAAAGAAAGAGGAATATTCCTCTTTTTAATTTTCTGCTTCCTCTAACATAGTTGTAATAAATATACCATACCCTTTAGTAGGATCATCTACAACTACATGAGTTACTGCTCCTACTATATAATCATTTTGAATAATTGGACTACCACTCATACCTTGAACGATTCCACCAGTATTTTTAAGAAGTCTACTATCAGTAATTTCAAATAGAATATTTTTTGTGGTACTTTTATTGATTCTTAAAATATTAATAGCAAAACTTTCAATGGTATTACCATCTATGACAGTAAAGATAGTAGCATTTCCTGTTTTAACTTCATCTTCTTTAGCTACTTTATATAGTTTTTTATCAGGAATAGTACTAGTATAATTACCAAATATACCACTAGTAGTATTTTCTTTTACATCACCAAAGATATCACTACTATCGTATCTAGCGGCTTTTTCACCAGGTTTGCCAATATCACTTCTAGTTATTCCAGTAACGGTAGAACTATATATCTTACCATCTTTTATTTCTAGTTTTTGACCAGTGTTTTTTTCAATAATTTCATGACCTAAGGCTCCAAACAACTTGGTATTAGGATCAATAAAGGTAAGAGTCCCAACTCCAGATATGCTATCTTTTACATAAAGGCCAGTTTTATAAATATTGTCATTAGATTTACTTAATTTTAGTGAGGTATCATTAGTCTTATTTCCTCTTAAGTAAGTGATTTTAATATTACTTTTATTATTACTATTTTCAATTACTTTAAGCATTTCTTCAATATTAATAACTTCTTTATCATTAATTTTAATGATTTTATCTCCTGCTCTTAAATTTGCTTCTTTAGCAGGATTAATACCATTAACTTCATAAGTACCAACAATAATAACACCTTTAGAATTAAGTTCTATACCAATATTCTCACCGCCCGCTACTATATAATCTGAATAGGCTAAAGCATAATTGGGTATAATAAGTAGTGTAAATATTAATGTAAGCAGAATATTGTTTTTTATTTTTTTAAAAAACATAAAATACATCTCCTTCTAAATAGTATTCACAGACTACATTATTATTATTTACTATTATTTCTAAAGTATGAAAGATAAAAATTACCATCTTGATAT
>CAKPAL010000018.1 GCA_934132925.1 uncultured Bacilli bacterium | reverse complement strand
ACAAGTCAGTTGCTCTACCAATTGAGCTATTTCGGCAATGGTGGGCGATATAGGACTCGAACCTATGACCCCCTGCTTGTAAGGCAGGTGCTCTAACCAACTGAGCTAATCGCCCATTGTCTCATGACATTTAATACTATATCATTTATTGGTACTACTTGTCAAGAGTTTTAGAAAAACTTTTTCTATTTTTTTACATTTTATCAGTTATCTCTTTAATCTTTTGATTAATCCATTCATCAAGATTATCCTTAAGTGGTTTAAACCCACTTTTTGTTTCAGCCATTCTTTTAAGCCTTGTTCCATCTTTTTTATAATCGATATCTTTTATGCTAAGTTTAAGTTCTTTATCATCATCATTTACATCCACTACTTCAGCATAAACCGTATCACCAACTTTTAGATAATCATTAACATTTTTTACATAACCATAAGATATTTCGGATATATGAATTAATCCATCATAACTATCATCTTCAGTGTTAACAAAAGCTCCATATTTTTGTACTCCAGTAACAGTAACTTTTATCACATCTTTTTTCTTTAAATCTTTCATAGTATCTTCCTCACATCTAATATTATACCATTTTTTTACTTTCTTTAAAATATTTCTTGTACTTTTTCTAAAAAAAATATATAATATTTATTGGGTGAGAAGAATGGAAAATAAAGAAATTGAAAAAAAAATAAATGAAGTATTAAATAAAATTAAACCATATTTAGAAAATGATGGTGGTTCAGTAAAATTTAATAGATATGAAAATGGAGTTGTATATGTAACATTAGTTGGAGCCTGTGCAGGTTGCCCAATGGCTGCTTCAACATTAGAAGACGGAATAGAGACCGCTTTAATAAATGAAATACCAGAAGTAATTAAAGTTGTAAACGAAAATTAATATAAACAAAATTTTATACTTTATTAAACTGTATAAAAAGTCAATTCTCAAAATAGACTTTTTATACAGTTTTTATTTTTATCCTACTTTAATTATAATTCTTATCTTCTTATATACTTATAATAATAACTAGAATTACTTTTAAGTTCTTTATTAAATTCATCAATACCCATTTCCTCTGGAATAGTTTTTTTACCTGAGAAAAGATTAGTACCAAGACCCAACCTATCGCCCTCTATTGTAACACCAAGAGCTCCAAGCGTCGTAGGAAACATATCCATTGTCGTAAATATTCTATTCTTATTATTAACAGGTATTACCATTGAATTAATAAAAGCATTATAAATCGTTCTCTTATATGTAGAATCAATGTCGTAGAAGTTATCCTGCATTGTTGGATGATCGCCACTAATAATAATTGTTGTATTCTTATAAAAATCCTGTTCTTGTATCCAATCAATAAACTCTGCTACCATACTATCTGAACAATAAAAAGAATTAGCATAAGGAATAGAAAATACTGTACTACAACTCTTATCTAAATAACCATCAGTAAAATGTGTATCAGCAGTAAGCATCGTAAAATTAAAAGGTTTATCATTATTAGCTATTTCCATCAAATAATCCTTAGCATACTCAAATAACTTACTATCCTCATAACCCCACCATTCATGATAATCACTATCTATCTTTCCTTCTTCAATAGCGGTATGATAATCACTAACAACATAATTATGACTTTCAAAGTATACTTTCCTACCACCAAAATTAGCATCAGAACCCATAAGTAAATAATTATTATAACCATTATCCTTAAGAATATCACCAAGTACCTTAATATTACTAAAACTAGTACTATCACTACTACTAATATCATTAAGTTTAACTTTTAAAGGAATACCAGCAGTCTGTGCTATCATCGCTGCCACTGTCCAAGATGTCCCATAAGATTCAAGTGCTCCTCCAAGTAAATTAGTATTAGAAAAATTAATATTATTTAAAGCAAGTTCTTCAAGATTAGGAGTTATCGATATATCAAACACCCCACCATTATCTTTACTAACATTAGTCATTTCCGTTGATTCCATAAAAATATATATAAGATTTTGTTTTTCTTCTGGAAACTTAATATCAACCGTATCTGGAACAACATAACTATTTTCAAACAAGTCACTATCTCTTAACCCATTAAAAGCATAATCAAAAAAACCAACAGTAATACCAAGATATATAATAGATAAAGCAAGTAATATCCTACTATATCTTTTAATGTTTCTTATTGGTAATATAACAACTTCCCTACTTTCCTTATTTTTCTTTATATTAATACTAACCTTTCTACCAAAATTAATCGTCGGAAGAATAAATATTGCACTTAATAAAGAAAACAAAAGAAAACCATATAAAATAATCAAAACCACTGATACAACCTTAGTACCATTCATTCCAGATACCTTAATCAAACTATAAATATACTGATCAAAACTAGCATTATAAATATTATTATCCAAATAAATAGCAAATGTCGCAATAGCGGTACTAATAAATAATACTATATAATTCTTTAAATTAATTTTCCTCATCTTACACCTCAAACCATACTAAAACCCGTAGTAATAATATACACCAATATTATATTTTTGTCCAGTAGTATAACTATCTCATTAAATAATTAACAATATTACCAAGTTTCATACTATGTGAAGCCTTAAATAAAACAACATCCCCCTCTTTTAATAATTCTTCTATCTTCTCATGAGATACATCTTCACTATCAAAATGATAAACATTCATATAACCATTCTCTTCTAAATACTTATCAGTATATTTAGTATTAGTACCAATAGTAATAATCATATCTAAATCAAATCCTAATGCTATCTTCCCTATCTCACTATGAACCATCTCATTATAAGAACCAACCTCTAAAATATCTCCAAGTACCGCTATTCTTCTTTTAGCCTTCTCTTTACTTAGTATCTCTAAAGAAGCTCTAATAGCGTCTAAAGAAGAATTATAAGTATCATCTATAATTGTTACACCATTTTTAGTTTTCTTATATTCTAATCTATTCGAAGTAAGTTTCATATCTTTAATACCTTTTTGAATATCATTTACTTCCACATCACATAATTTACCAACAACATAACCAACTAAACTATTATAAATAAATGCCCTATTATTAATCGGAGACTCTATCATATTACCCTCAACATAAAATACATTATCCCTAATATCTTTAGCCATATATTCACTATCATTATCTATGCCTATTGTAATAATCTCATTTAAAGATTTAATATAATCTAAATGATCATGTAACATATCATTATCATTATTAATAATAAGTGGTCCAGATAATCCCTCTACTATCTCTAACTTAGCTTTCAAAATATTTTCTCTAGAACCCAAATTACCTATATGAGCAGTTCCAACATTAGTAATAACGGCAATTGTAGGCCTAGCAATATTCGTAAGATAAGATATCTCTCCTAAATTATTCATACCCATTTCAACTACCAAAATATCCTCATCAGTAAGTTTAAGTATCGTAAGAGGAAGCCCAATATGATTATTATAATTAGCCTCTGTCTTTAATACTTTATACTTTTCACTAAGTACACTAGCAATCATCTCTTTAGTTGAAGTCTTACCAACACTACCTGTTACTGCCACTACTGGAATATCATATAAACTCCTTTTATATTTAGCAAGTAACCCAATTGCCTTAATCGTATCATCTACTAATACTATTGTCTTATTCTTATATTCATAAGGTATTTCACTTTCATTAACATTATCAAGAATACATACACTAGCTCCTTTATCAAAAGCATCTTGATAAAAATTATTACCATCAAATGCCTCACCCTTTATACCAATGTAGATATCTCCATCCTTAATTGTTCTCGTATCCTTTGAAAAATTAACAAGAGGAAGACTAATATCTCCACATAAAAGTCTTCCATTACATTTATCAATTATATCACTAACATATATCATAATCTCACTCCCAATAAAAACTATTCATAAGTATCCTTAATAATACTATCAATTGAAGATAACTTATCATCAATCTCTCCTAAAGAAATTTGCTTCTTCTCTACTTTAATTTCTTCCTTAACTTCACATTTATCATCTTTAGTAATAAGTTCACTAACCATATAAGAAGACACAATTCTATCTTTAATAACATAAGAACCATTACTATATCTATCCATAATAGGTATTTCAGTTAATTTAACAATCTTACTATAATTATCACTAACTACCCCGATTAAGCACTTACTATTCTCAATATAAGCATTAATAATTTTACTAGGATTACTCTTAATAATCTTCATAAGAAGAATACCCCTCTTAGCTCTTGAAGTCTTCTCAAGTTCTGTAAGTCTCATTCTCTTACCAGTACCCTTATCAGTCAAAATAGTAAGATATTCATTACCAATATCAAATAATAAACCACTAACAACTTCATCATCCTTCAAATTAATAGATTTAACACCAGCGGCTTTAATACCAACAACTGGTACTTCTGAAATATCATACCATAAACCATAACCATTTGAAGTACAAATAAAGACATTAGAAGAACTACTATCAGTAACACTAACAACTTCATCATTACCCTTAAGATTCATCATCTTAATAGGTTTACTATATCTCAATGCCTTAAATTCACCAAGTAAAGTTCTCTTAATCATACCATTCTTAGTAAAACTAGTAATATACTTTTCCTCATCAAAATCATAAACTGGTAATCCACAAATAACTCTCTCATCAGGACTTAAACCAATAACATTACTAATATGTTTACCAAGTTCTTTCCATTTAACTTCTGGTACCTCATATACTGGTAAATATAAATAATTACCCATATTAGTAAATAACAATAATACATCAGTAGTAGATACATTATATAAACCAATTACATAATCATCTTCTTTAAGAGCAGTCTCTTCCTCACTAGAAGTAGTATAACTTCTCATTGGAACCCTCTTAATATAACCCTCACTAGTAAGAACAACCACTACCTGCTCTTTAGGTATCATACTAGTAGTATCAACCTTAATTTCTTCAGCCTCTTCTTTAATTTCAGTTCTTCTAGGAATACCATATTCTTTCTTTATTTTTCTTAAATCATCTTTAATTACCGAATTAAGCTTATCTGGATTAGTAAGAATCTCTTCATATAATTTAATTTTTTCTTCTAGTTTTTTCATCTCTTCTTCAAGTAAAACAACATCCGTATTAGTAAGTCTATATAATTGTAAATTAACAATAGCCTCAGCCTGTTTATCAGTAAAATCATATTCCTTAACCAAGTTAACAATTGCATCAGCCTTATTCTTACTTCTTCTAATTAAAGCAATAACTTCATCTAATATAGATATAGCCTTAACTAAACCTTCCATAATATGATAACTTGCTCTAGCAGTCTTCAAATCATATTCAGTACCTTTATAAACAATCTCCTTCTGATGAGCAATATAAGCATCTAATATTCCAAGTAACCCAAGTTGCATTGGTCTACGATTAACAATAACAACATTATTAAAATTATACGATATCTGCAAATCAGTATTCTTATAAAAATAATTCAAAATATTATTAGCATCAGCATCTTTCTTAAGTTCTACTGCTATCTGAAGACCATCTTTATCAGATTCATCCCTTACTTCAACAATACCATCTATCTTCTTATCTAATCTTATTTCATCCATTCTTTTAACAAGAAGTTGTTTATTTACTTCATAAGGAATCTCATCAATAATAATCTTATTCTTTTCTATTCTAGCCTTAGCCCTAATAAAAATCTTACCCCTACCAGTTTCATAAGCCTTCTTAATACCATCAATACCTAACGCAATACCTCCAGTAGGAAAGTCTGGTCCCTTAATATAATTCATAACCGTATCTAATCTAGAATTAGGATTATCTATTCTAAATACTGTAGCATCAATGACTTCACCTAAATTATGTGGAGGCATATTCGTAGCATAACCAGCACTAATACCTGTAGTACCATTAACAAGTAAATTAGGGAATCTACTAGGTAATACCGTTGGTTCTAGTAATCTATCATCATAATTCGGAGCCATTGGTACAATACCCGTTTTATCAATATCACGAAGAAGTTCACCTGCTATTTTAGATAATCTAGCTTCCGTATAACGACTAGCAGCAGGACTATCACCATCAATAGAACCATTATTACCTTGCATTTCTATAAGTGGAGCCTCATTCTTCCACCACTGACTCATTCTAACTATTGCTTCATATATTGAACTATCACCATGAGGATGATAATTAGCCATAACTAAACCAACCGCATTAGCACTTTTCTTCGTCGGTTTATCATAAGTATTTCTCTCTTTATACATTGAATATAATATTCTTCTTTGTACCGGCTTTAATCCATCTCTAACATCAGGAATAGCTCTATCCTGAATAATATATTTAGAATATCTACCAAAACTCTGTCCCATTATATCCTCAAGAGAATAATCATATATTTTCTTTATAATATCTTCCATCTATATATCACCATAATAATTATATAGTATTTTTCCTTATTTTTCAAGCAATTATACATACTATTTACATATTTAATCCAAGATAAGCCTCTTGTCTTATCTTGTTATGAATAGTCTATCGTCTATTCATAAACATTCATAAGATATCATATTCGGGGTGTAAACTTTCTTATAATATTTTACACATAGATACATAACTTTAACATAATATTAAGTATGAAGAAGATTCTTTTATTAACCATAATAATATTAACTATTATCATATTTATTATAGTATATCCTAAAAACAATCAAGAAAAAATAATATATAATAATAAAACAGACATAGAGATAAATGTAAAATATCCATTATATAAATACAATAAACTAAATAAAAAAATAAACACTATCATAAACTATTATTTAAAAGATAATATTGATAACTATTACTTTCTATATATCGATTATAAGGAATACAAATATAAAGAATATATCTCTCTTGTTTTTAATATATCTTACTTTACCGGAGGAGCCCATCCCACTTATGAAACAAAAACCATTAATTATAACATAAAAAATAATAATTTTATAACTATCGATAACCTTATAAATAAAGATAAAAATATTTTAAATAAATTATCTACTTACTCAAGAGAATATTTTAATAATAATAACCTATTTAAAGAGAAAATAGTAAATGATATGATGCTCGAAGGAACAACAGGAGCTAAAGAAAACTATCAAAGATTTAATCTATCTAATGATGGACTTATCATCTATTTTGAAAGATACCAAATAGCCCCATACTACTACGGAGATTATAGCATTACAATTCCCTATCAATATTTAGAATTAACTATTTAAAATATTCAAATATTATGATACAATAAAATAAAGGAGAATGATATATATGAAATTATTTAGAAAAGCAATATTACTTATTCATGGTTTTGCCGGAGGTAACTATGACTATGGTAGTCTTGGAAATGATTTAGAGTTATATAGTAACTTTGATGTATATACCTTTACATTACCTGGACATGATAAAATGATAATTGACAAAGTAACAAGAAAAGACTGGATAAAAAAAGCTGAAGATGAAGTTCAAAAATTAATCGATAATGGATACAAAGATATTTATGTTATTGGTCATAGTATGGGAGGCGTAATAGCCTCACATATTGCAAGTAAATATAAAGAAGTAAAAAAACTCGTCCTAGCGGCACCAGCCTTCCATTATCTTGCTTTTAAAGATGATAAAGTTGATATCATCGAAAGCATCAAAAAATTTCCTAATTTATTTAAAAACTATGACCCTGAAGAAGTATTATCTAGATTCTTCAAAATACCAGCCCCTACCATAAAAGAGTTTATGAAATTAGTTGAAGAACATACTAAAGATATTAAAGATATAACTTGCCCTACTCTAATCTTACATGGTACTAAAGATGATATTGTTCCTATTGATTCAGTATTGTATGTCTACGATAATATCAAATCAAAATCAGTAACATTAGTAGAACTCAAAACTCTTACTCATGATTTATTTATTAATGATAGATATGATGAAGTAAAAGAACTAATAATAAACTTCTTTAGAACCATACCTACTAATAAAAAAGAACAAAAAAAGATATAAGAAAAGAGACTAATTATAAAGTCTCTTTTGCTATTTTATACCCTCTTATTGATAATACTAACATACCAATAATTATTAAATAATTATATAAATTACTTTGTTCTACACCAGTTTGCGGAGGTAACTCTTCGATATTCATAGTATTAGTATAAATATATTCTACATATATAGTACCATCTACATATGTACCATTCTCATTACCCTTAACTTCCTTTAAACTATACCCAAAGAAATCCTTTTCTTTAGTAGTATATCTATTACCTACTAAATCAGTAGTTATAACCTCTTCAGCAAGTTCTTTACCATCAATATCTTTATAAGTAGCAATAACATTGCCTTTAATACTAACTTCAATTATACTCTTATCAGTAACACCATTAGTAACAATAATATCATCATTATCTCTAATAACCTTAGCATTACCACTTACAGTATTAGTAATAGTTTTACCATTATTACTTATATAATCATTATATAAAACAGTATAAGTAATATTAATTTCTTTGTTATTAACTTCATACATTCTAGTAAATTCATCTATATTTTCAGTAACAACCCAAGTAATAGTATTATTATCACTATCATAAGTTCCACCTGCTAAATCACTATTCACAGTATCAATACCACTAGGTAATTGATCAGTAATAGTAAATGCAACCTTATCACCAGCTTTGATATTTTCAATACCACCAACAAAATTATATTTAATAGTATAAGTAACCTTATCATTAGAACTTATAATTTCTTTTTTATCACTATTCTTAGTAATTATTTCAATAATATTACCATCAGTAGGAACAAACTCAGTACTAATATAATAAACATTTAAGATATTTTTTTCTTTTCCAATAGAAATCTTTTCATTATTTAATTCTGGATCTAAGAAATAATTCTTATTATCTTTATTTCTTCTATCTATTAAATGCTTATTATTAACATTCTCTAAAATGTAATTTTTAGCAGATTCAATAGAGCCAAATACAGCATCTTGAGAATAATTATAAGTAGTATCAAAATCACCATCAAAATGATAATTAACATTAAATTCATAACTACTTCTATCATAGTAAATATATATATTTTCATTATCATTAATAATAGTATATTTACCATCATTATCCCCATAAGTCATCTTTCTATTAAGATTAAAACCAATAAGACTAATTAAATGATCATTAACATTTACTTCATCACCATATTTAGCAGTAATATTAAATTTATTACTAACTAAATCAGATCTATCTTCATATTCCGTTTTATCAACATTCTGAAATTTATAAATAATATTATATTTAACACTATCCTTATCATAATATAATTTAATAATTGTATTATTATCTTTAATAGAATAAATACCATCATTATTTCCTTTAGTCATCGTCTCATTAAATGTATAACCAGTAGGAATAGTAATATTATTATACATTAATGCATTAACATTATCCTCATAAGTAGCGGAAATATTATCAATCGAAGGTATACCATTTATTTCAGTATAACTACCATTATTCTCAAATAAGTAAACTACTTTATAAGTAAGTTTTTTCTTAGTATATAAAACATTAATAATATTCTTAGAAGTATCACCAGATACAACTAAACTACTAGGACTAATACTATTAAGTTCATAGCCATCACCTGCTGCATTAAGGTAAGCATTTTTCTCAGTATCACTTAAAACAATAGTAGCATCTTTGTAAGCACTATTAGTGTTGTTAGAACCTAACAAATTACCATCTTTAATACTATCATGATAATAATTAATTGTATAACTATAAGTATTTCTTTCCCAATATACTTGTGGTTGATTTTCACTAGCAGAATAATCTAAACTATCTTCTTCACCATTTGAATTTTTATATGATAGACTAAATCCTTCATTAACATTTGTCCAACCATCAGTAGTATCCTGATTAATTTTAACATTAAATGAAATTTCTGTTCCACCTTCTGTAATATTACCAATATTAGCAGTAACATTTCCATCTTCATCTACAGATACTTTATCATTTGGAACTACAGTGAAAGCAGCACCAATATTATCTTTTAATACAGCCTCTTTTCCTGCAAATGTAGAAGATGTAATACTACTTGTAATCTCTGAGAATTTTGCAGCAACCGTTTCAGGGTCTGCATCAGCATAATATCCATTACCAGAAGATATATTTCCAAGTGTATTAGATGTAGTTCTATCCGTTTCATAACCTATAGAGAAAATTTTGACATCTTCATCTTTTAATAACTTAGCAGCAGAAATTGCCTCTTGAGCAGCAGTTGAAGTAGCATAACCATTTGAATTAGTCGGAGCACCATCACTAATTACAACAACATATTTAGTATAATCTCCAGTTTTAGCATCTAATAAATCCTTAGCTTTATTTAATGCACCAGTTAAATTAGTAACACCATCTGGACTACCAAATCTAACAGAATCAAAATTACCATTAATAAAGCCATCACCATTTGGATTTGTTAAAACATTAACATTATCATCAAATGCCACTAACGATAAGTTAGCATTACTAAATCTATTTATTAATGTTCTTGCAAATGTTTTGGCCCCATCAACAGCCGCAGTAAATTTTACTTCTTTACAACCAAAGAATAGAAAATTACATTTTTCTCTATACATGCTACCAGATCTATCAAACACTACAACAGCATATATTGGTTTAGTAGATGTTGTTGTTTCTTTAACATCCTTTCCTTCAATCCTAAACTTAATTTCATACTCTCCATCACTAGCAGTCCTACTCACTATTTTAGTTACTAAAACATCACCTTCTTTATTTAAAGAACCAACACTAACAGTAGCACTATTGCCATTATTTACTACTTGATTATTAATACCTACATCGCCTTTAACAGGATCTCTATCACTCATCTCATTAGCAAGAACACTAATAGGAGTCATCAAATCAGAGAATATCATAGCAACAAGTACTAATAATTTAGTAAACTTCATAAAACCTTTTTTCATTTAAACCCTCCTTAATATAATTAATAAATATTTTTTTTGATAATTATGATAATCATTATGTGTACTACAAGTCTGAAGTATTAATATCTCATCATCTTTAGTTACTTCTATTCCTGTATCATACATAGATTTACTTTTTAATTTCTTTAAGTGATTTAAATATTCCTCATCACTATTAAAATTAATATTCATATATGAATAATCAGTAGGCTCTACATATACAGAAAATATTTCATACCTCTTTTTAGTAGTACTAGTAGTTAAATCTACATACTTATGATTATCATAATAATCTTTATCATAAAATTCTTCTAATATCTTAAATGGCATATTAATATTCGAAGAATTATGACCATAAATTAATAATTTCCTACTACTATCTATATCTACTCTATAATCTAAGTAAATACTACCCATATAATTACTATTACCATATGCATCATGATTTAAATAGTAGGCATTATCATCACCCTGCAATACAGGTACTATATAATCAGTATTTTCTATTTCTAAAATACCTTTTACATCATTATTATTATATTCTTCTCTAACTTTAGTAATAACATCATTATAATTAACAGAATTAATTACTTTATCATTACCTTCTATATCAACATTAAGTTGATAACTATTCCTTTTACTAGTAGATAACTCTACTATTAACAAAACAATAACTAACACTAAAATAATACCCATAAAATAAATTGTTATTATTTTTTTATTTTTCATAATATCACCATTAGATAACTAATTGTATTAAATTTTATTTTTTTATAATGAAAAAAGAAGCATTAACAAGACTTCTCTTATTAAAACTTCTTTTATTTCATTTATATTATGTACTAATATTATATACTTTAAACATTATTTTAATGACAATTTATTAATTACCATATCAAACACTTCATTAAATCTATTAACTTCTTCCATCATATTTTTATATGATAAACTTATTCTTATACTATGCGTAGCAATAGTATTATCATGATATATACTAAATACACTACTAGATAAATCACTAGTAGAACAAGCACTCTTCGTAGATATATAAATATCCTCTTCTTCCATAGCATGAATAAAAGTCTCTGGTTTAATATTCAATATACTAAAATTAATAACATAAGGAATACTATTATTTGTACTATTAATATGAATATTATCATATCTTTTTAAATTATCAACTATCTTACTATTTAATTCTTCTACATATTTATAATTATCCTTAACATTAGGAATAATAAGTTCCAATGCTTTCATTAAACTACATATTAAAGGTAATGCAGGAGTACCACTCCTATAAATAGTAGTACTTTTACCACCATGAATCAAATTATCAATAACAATATTTTCTTTCTTAATAAGTAATCCAATACCCTTCATACCAAATATCTTATGCCCAGACATACTCATAAAATCCATATCATCAAAATCAACCTCTATCTTACCAATAGCCTGTGTAGCATCAACATGAAATAAACATTTAGGATAATTATTTATAATTTTTCTAATCTCTTTAATATTCTGTTTAATACCAAGTTCACTATCCACATAAGAAATAGCAACAAGTATTGTATTATCCCCTATTAACTCTTTCAAATTATCTAAATCTATTAACCCATCTTCTCTTATCTTAACATAATCAATAACAAAACCTTTACTTTCTAAATATTTAACAGTCTCTATTGTACTAGAATGTTCTAAATGAGTAGTAATAATATGATTACCCCTATTTCTATATCTAGAAGCAACTCCCTTTAAAACCGTATTATTAGATTCCGATGCCCCTGATGTATAAATAATCTCACTAGATTTAACTCCTAGTAATTTACTTATCTTATCAGTAGCATATTCCTCTAACTCTTTAGATTTAACCCCTAAACTATGTATTGAATTAGAATTACCCGGATATTCTAAACAAACCTTATTAAAAGTATCAAGTACTCTCTTATCAACAAAAGTAGTAGCACTATTATCAAAATAAATCATAATATTCCTTCTTTCCTCTAGTATTTTACCATATATATAACATTTTTAAAAGTAAAATATATTAATTTAACACAATTTTAATATATAGTAATAACCCCAAATATAATAAGTATGGTTGATACTTATTTGGAGACCTTAGACTCCAAATAACACTGTAAGATTATAACTTACAGTGAACATAACAAAAAAACATTTACATATTCCCAATAATAATGTATTATATTAGCAGGAGACATAAAAATGAATAAAGAAAATCTAATAAAATATTATAATAAATTTAATGAAGATAAACGATTAACTAGAAGACATGGTATTATCGAATATAGAACCGCTATGGAATATATAAATAAATACCTAAGTACTATGACTAATCCCAAAATAATCGATATTGGAGCAGGAACAGGAGCCTATTCCATACCCCTATCAGAAAAATACGATGTAACCGCTATCGAACTAGTAAAACATAACCTAATGACCCTAAAAAACAAAAGCAACAAAGTTAAAGCCTATTTAGGAACCGCTACTGACTTAAGTAAATTTGATAATAATACTTTTGATGTTGTCCTACTATTTGGTCCAATGTATCATCTAATAAGTGATAACGATAAACTAAAAGCCCTATCTGAAGCCAAAAGAATACTAAAAGATAACGGCCTAATCTTTATCAGTTATTATATGAATGAATATGCCATAATAACTCATGGTTTTATCGAAAATACCATTAAAGAAGATATCCAAAATAACTTAATAGATAATACCTTCCATATCACTCCCAAAGAAGATGACTTATATAGTATGGTTAGACTAGAAGATATAAACTATTATAAAGATACCCTAAAACTACATAGAATAAAAATAATTGCCCAAGATGGTCCTACTGACTACCTAAGAAGTACTATCAATAAAATGGATAACGAAACATTTGAATTATATTACAAATATCATCTATCAACCTGTGAAAAAGCCGAATTACTCGGAGCCTCTTCCCATGTACTTGATATATTAAAAAAATAAAGACAGAAAACCTGTCTCTTTATTTAATCACTTTATTACATAAAGGTATAAGCATACCACCTAAACTATTACCTAATATCATTACAAGTAAATATAATAATGCATTAACATTCCAAGCATTTGCTACCGAAAAATAATACATATTAGCAATACAATGTTCAAATCCACATAATATAAATACTATTACTCCTAAAAACACTCCTAGATATTTACCAATATCCTTACTTTCCTTATAAGTATTAACCGCTAAATACATAAGTATTCCACAAAAGAAAGCCAGAATCAGAATACTAACTAAAGAATCATCTAACTTAATATCCACTAATGACTTAGCCTTATCATGAATTAAAGAATATATTCTTGTAAACTTAAGTATATACCCCACCAAGAATGTTCCTATAAAATTACCTATCAAAGTAATAACTAACATCTTAATATATTTAAAATTAAAATTATCAACTAAATAACCAATCTTTCCAGTATACAAATTAAAACCATATATAACAATCATAAATAAACCAATACCAAATAAAGAAGCACCTACTACCTTATTATCTA
>CAKPAL010000017.1 GCA_934132925.1 uncultured Bacilli bacterium | reverse complement strand
ACAAGAAATGACTTGAATAATAATATTAACAACACAAGAAATGACTTGAATAATAATATTAATAATACAAGAAATGATTTAAATAATAATATTAACAACACAAGAAATGATATTAATGCTACAATTGAAGCAGCAAGGTCAAATATTAATACAAACACTAATAATGGTGTAGATAGTATTAATAAAAATATTAACGATACAAGAAATAACATTAATGGAACAATTGAAGCAGCAAGATCAAATATTAATACAAATACTAATAATGGTGTAGATAGTATTAATAAGAATATTAACGATACAAGAAATAACATTAATGGAACAATTGAAGCAGCAAGATCAAATATCAACACAAATACTAATAATGGTGTAGATAGTATTAATAAAAATGTTAATGATACAAGAAATAACATTAACGGAACAATTGAAGCAGCAAGATCAAATATTAATACAAATACTAATAATGTTAAAGAAGAAATAATTACAAAAATTACTGAAGTATCAACATTAATGGGAAATAGATTTGATGATGTAGATAATTCATTAAGTACATTATCTGAAGAGTTAAGTACTAATACTAATTCAATTATTAGTTCTATTGGAACAAAAGCAAGTGAAATTCAAACTTCTTTAAGTAAAATAGAGGAAAACTTAAGTACAGTTATGACAAATGTAGAAAGCAATTTAAGTGGAGTTGCTTCTACTGTAGAAAGTAATCTAGCAGGATTAATTGAAGCTAAACATAGTTCATTAACTGAAGATATCACTGCTATTTCAACTAAAATAGGAACAGCAAATGATACTAGAGAAGAAGAAACATTATTTGGAAAAACAGCGTTATTACTAGAAAAAGTACAAAATGTTGGAAATATGGTTTATAAAGTTTATACTGGAACTGTATCTGCTAACGAAAAATTAGATGAAGTTTTAGTAAATACTAATATTAATGCTTTAGATGATACTGCTATTGCATATATTACAAGTAAATTTAATGAATATAGAAATGCTCCATCAGGAGACAAATCTTATATCATTGAAGAATTAGTTACTTGGTTAAAAGACAATGGTTACGCTAAATAATTTAGTAAAAACTATTGAAAAAAAATATTAACTATGATAAAATAATAATGTCTTTAAAAAAGGCATTATTATTATGGCCTGTTGGTGAAGTGGCTTAACACATTGCCCTCTCAAGGCAACATTCATGGATTCGAATTCCATACAGGTCACCAGTTGATTATTAGTCCTTATTTTATAAGGGCTTTATTTTTTCTTGCATTATTGCTATTAATAGTGTATAATACTTGATACCTTGGGAGGAATATAAATGAAAGAAATATGTCTTAATGCTGAAGGCAATAAAAAAATATACGCTGCCCCGACATTAGCAAGACAACCTATAACAGAAGATTTTACTAATATAGATATAAAATATCGTAGATATGTTGAAGAATTTTATCAAATATTAAGTCAGAATGTTAAAATAGATTACTTAAATGTCTTCTTTAATAATATTAAAGACGTAAAAATAAAAAGAAGCGTTTTGACAGGATTATTCTATGGTGCAATTCACGATGGAACTTATGCTAGTTATGATATAACAAAAAATAAGATTTTTCTATACCAAGAAGAATTAAGTGGTGCTGATTTTTATCATGAACTATTGCACCTTTCTAGTAGCATTCGTAGTCCCGAAAATAATATATACTATTGTGGATTTTCTCAAAATAGTAGTAAAACAACATTAGGGGATGCTATTAATGAAGGCTATACTGAGTATTTATGTTCAAATATATTTGAAGTAGATAATGATAGTTATTATCAATATGAAATGATTGTGGCCAAACTACTTGAAATGATCGTTGGTAAAAATAATATGCAGAAATTATATTTCAATGCTGATTTATATAATTTAGTCAATTTATTAACTAATGTAAATACATTACTAAGAATAAAGAATTTTCTATTTAAGACAGATTATATATTAGATAAAAGGGATAGTAGTAATACTAAAATAAATGAAAAAGTTATTAGATATATGTTTGATGTTAATTTTTTTCTTATTGAGACATATCGAAATCTATTATTAAAAATATACGAAAATAAAAAAATAAGTATTAATGAATTATTTTATTCATATAAACAGTTTATGGAAAATATAAATATGCTATTAGATATTGATTTACCAATGGATAAAGATGTATTAAGATCAAATATAAATGATACTGATTTTATGCACATGATTAAAATTAGAAAATTAATTTAAATATTAAGAAAGATATCAAGGAAGATATTACTAAATGTAATAATCTTCCTTTTAAATAATTAGTATATGGAATATTATCAATAACGGAGGCAACTTGAAGATGTATAGATAAGCCGCCAAAAGATATAATAGCGGTTGATAATACTACTTTATAAATATCACTAATTAAAAGATTAGATAGTGAAGATAGTCCCATTGTCATTTCAAGAGTGCCCTTGACAAAAGACTCTAAATAAACATTCAAATTGAATATATGACATATCAGAGTACTAATAATCAAAAAAGAAGTAACTGTTCCAGATACCATGAGAAGGGTATTAATACTTTTTTTAATACTGCTGGAAAATATCGTAGTAAAACTTTGACTTTTATAGTTTTTAGATATATAATTATCTTTAGTAGGATGGTTTTTATTTCTTAATATTATTCCTATTAAAAAAGCCGAAAGAATATGACTAATAAGGATAATAATACCAAAAGAATTATTTTTTAAATAGAATATTCCAATTGTTTGGAGAATAAATAAAGGATTAGCAAAATGAGCAAATAAAAGTAAATGACTTGCTTCTTCTTTACTTATTAACTTTAAATCATAAGATGTTTTAATAGCGGTTCCATTTGATGGGAAACCAGCAATTAAAGAAATAAATAAAACTAAAACGGCCTCTTTACTTATATTAAATATTTTAGCTATAACATTAGTTATCTTATCTGGAATAAAAGTAATAAAATTATAATTTATTAAGATATCTGATAAAATAAACATTGGTAGCATTGAAGGAACTAAAGTGTTAAACCAAATATAAAAAGAAGTAATAATGGTATTAGATACAATTTCCTTATTAAATAAAATTAATATAAGTATAATAAAAGTTATCATTACAATAATTAAATTAGAATATTTTTTCATAATTAAATATATGATATAACATAAGAAAAAAGAAGGAGATAGATATTATATGAAAATAAAAAAGTTTTTAAAAGAGAATTATACATTTATAATATTTATGATATTAATAGTATTGTTCTTTAATATCAAATTACCATATTATATAATGGCACCAGGAGGAACAATAAATATAACTGATAGAGTAGTAATGGAAAACTATCATAAGAATAAGACTGGTAGTATAAATATGCTATATGTAAGTGAATATGAAGGAACACCAGCAGCATTATTAATGGCTAAACTAAAGGGTTATGATATTGAAGCCAACACTGAAAGACAAATATCTAATGAATCAGTAAATGAAATAAATGAAAGAAATAAAATCATGCGAAATAATTCTTTGGATATTGCTACAATGGTAGCCTATACCGAAGCGGGTAAAAATATCAGTATTAAAGAGAAAAGAAATGTCGTAATAGCTAAAACTACTACGAACGGACTAGAAGTAGGAGATATCATTTTATCAGTAGATAATACATTATGTGAAGGTGTAGAAGATATAAGAAAAATAATAAATAGTAAAAATGTTAATGATACTATTACCTTTAAAGTATTAAGAAATAATAAAGAAAAAGAAGTAACTAGTAAGATATTAATGGAAAATAATACCAAGGTAGTAGGAGTAATAATCGTAACCGAATATGACTATGAAACTGATCCTAAAATAGATATAAGATTTAAAGATAGTGAAAGTGGTGCTTCGGGAGGACTTATGCTAACTCTTACTATATATAGTGCTATAACCGATGAAGACATTATTAATGGAAGAAAGATTGCCGGAACTGGAACGATATCTGCTGATGGAACAGTAGGAGAAATAGACGGTGTTAAATATAAAATAATGGGAGCTGCTAAAAATAATGTCGATATAGTATTTGTTCCGAGTAGTAATTATGAAGAGGCTATTATGACTAAGAATAAATATAACTATGATTTAGAGATTGTAAGAGTAGATACCTTTAAAGAAGCGGTTGATTATCTAAAAAGTAAATAAAGATTATTGATAATTCAGTAATCTTTTTTCTATTTTAATGTTGATAATAATACCCGTAATATGTTATAATATAAGGGCAAAGAAGGTAGTAAAATGAAGAGAAGTGAAGTTGATAGAAGTAAATTATCCCCTATGATGAAGCATTATGTAGAACTGAAAGATAAATATGAAGATACAATAATCTTGTATCGATTAGGAGACTTCTACGAAATGTTTTTTGATGATGCTGAAGTAGTGTCACACGCACTAGAATTAACATTAACTGGAAAGTCTGCAGGCTTAGAAGAAAAGGTACCAATGTGTGGTATACCACATCATGCTGCAGAAGTATATATTGATAAACTGATAAAGAAAGGTTTTAAAGTGGCTATTTGTGAACAATTAGAAGATCCAAAGAATACTAAAGGAATAGTAAAAAGAGATATAATTGAGGTTATATCATCTGGTACTATTATTAATGCTAATTCCTTAGATGAAAAAGAAAATAATTATATAGGTAGCTTATATAGTTTTGGTTATGGTTATGCTCTTACCTATTCTGATATAACAACAGGAGAAGTGTATTCAGTACTAATAAGTAGTGCTTCTGATGTTTTATATAAATTATTATCCTTAGAAATAAAAGAAATAATAACAAATAATGAAATGGATAAAACACTTATCTCAAAAATAAAGGCTCAAAAAATACCAGTAACAATAGAGGAATATTATCTTACTGATAAGTATCTTGAAGTTTATGAAAATATTGCAGATGATAGAATAATCAAATCAATACAATTACTATTGTATTACTTAAGTGAAGTACAAAAGAGAAATCTATCACATTTTCAAAAAGTAATAATAAAAAAAGATAATTCTTCTTTAATGATGGATATTCATACTAAAAGAAACTTAGAATTAACAGAATGCTTAAGAACTAAAGAAAGAATGTATTCACTATTATGGCTTTTAGATAATACTAAGACCGCTATGGGAAGCAGAAGACTTAAATATTTTATTGAAAATCCACTTGTCGATATAACTAAAATAAATGAAAGATACAATGTGGTATCCAAATTATTAGAAGAATTCATATTAGCGGATGAACTTCGTTCTGATTTATATGAGGTATACGATTTAGAAAGATTATGTGGAAGAATATCATTTGGATCTGCTAATGCCAAAGATTTATTACAATTAAAGAACTCTCTAAAAGTTTTACCAAGTATTAAAGAAAAATTAGAAAAAATAAATTATTATGATGAGATAAAACCATTAAATGAATTGTATGAATTATTGGAAAGAGCAATAAATGAAGATGCTCCTAATGGTTTAAAAGATGGTTTTCTTATTAAAGAAGGATATTCTAGTGAATTAGATGAATTAAAAAGTTTAAGTAAGGGTGGTAAAGACTTTATAAGTAACTTTGAAAGAGAAGAAAAAGAAAGAACTGGTATTAAAGGCTTAAAGGTCGGCTTCAATAAAGTTTTTGGCTATTATATTGAAGTAAGTAATTCGTATCTATCAATGATTACTGATGATATGGGTTATACTAGAAAACAAACACTTGCTAATTGTGAGAGATTTATTAATCCTATTCTAAAAGAAAAAGAAGATATAATTTTATCATCAGAAGATAAAATAATCAATTTAGAATATAATTTATTTATTGAAATAAGAGATAAATGTAAAGAATACATTGGTATATTACAAAATAATGCTAAAGTAATTAGTGAAATAGATGTATTAAGTTCCTTTGCTTATGTCAGTGAAAAGTATGGCTATGTAAGACCAACATTAAATAGTACTAATGAAATTAAAATAATATCTTCTAGACATCCGGTTGTTGAAAATGTTTTAAAAGATGCTGAATATGTACCTAATGATATAATTATGGATAATAATACCGATATCATTTTAATAACAGGTCCTAACATGGCCGGAAAAAGTACCTATATGAGGCAACTTGGTATTATTGCTATTATGGCACAAATAGGTTGTTTTGTACCTGCCGAAGAGGCAAGCTTACCAGTATTTGATAAAATATTTACTAGAATTGGAGCTTCTGATGATTTAGTAAGTGGTGAATCTACCTTCATGGTAGAAATGATGGAGGCTTCTCGTGCTATTAAGAATGCTACAAGTAAAAGTTTGATTTTGTTTGATGAATTGGGTAGAGGAACCGCTACTTATGATGGCATGAGTTTAGCAGAAGCTATCCTAGAATATATTGCCAATAATATAAAGTGTAAAACACTATTCTCAACTCACTATCATGAACTTACTGAAATGGAAAAGACATTGCCAAACTTAAAAAATAAACACGTATCCGCTATTGAAGAAAATGGTAATATCACTTTCCTACATAAAGTAAAAGATGGTTCAGTTGATAAAAGTTATGGTATTAATGTAGCTACATTAGCGGGTCTACCAAAAGAAGTAATAGATAGAGCTAATATTATTTTAAAAGAATATGAAACAAAAGAAAATAAAAAAACATCTTCTGTTCAAATAGCTTTACCACTTAACTTTGAAGAAAAGAAGAGTGAGGCTCTTGAAGAATTAAAAAAAATAGATGTATTAAATATTACTCCAATTGAAGCAATAAATATATTAAGCAAATTAAAAGAAAAAATAAAATAGAGTTACTAAAAAAAGTAATTCTATTTATTTAGTATAAAAAATAATTTTAAAATCTTTTAAAAACTATTGATATAAAGATAAAAATACTTTATACTATTTTTAGGTGATTTAAATGAAAAGATTAAATAAAAAGGGATTTACCTTAATCGAATTATTAGTAGTTATAGTAATACTAATAGTTATAATGGCAATTGCTATACCAAGTGTAACATCTTCAATAGAGAGAAGTAAGGATAAACAAAAACAACAAGTAATAAAGATAGTTGAAACAGCAGCAGAATTATACTGTGATAGTCATAGAAATAGTTGTAGTAGTAATAGTATTACTATTAAGACATTGATAGACAATAAGTATTTAACAGCAGTAGAGGCTAAAGATCCTTTCTATGAAAAGAGAACTATTTGTGGTTATGTTCAAAAAAATAATGATGGTACTTATACATTCCAAGAAAGAACAACATGCGATAGTAGTTGTAGTACTGGTACAAATTGTGTAAAAATTAGTTAGTAAGGTGGTTTTGATGAAAATAATTTTAATAAAATATGGTGAATTAACAACTAAAAAAGACAATAGAAAAGTATTTATTAATATTCTTTATAATAATATAAAAAAAGCTTTATCTGAATATAAAGTTAATATAATAAAAACAAGAGATAGAATGTATATTGAAACAACAGAAAATATAGATGAAATAGTGGATATTTTAAAAAATATTTTTGGTATTCATAGTATAGTAGTAGCTACTCGTGTTAATACTAATATTGAGGAAATAGAAGCTACAATACTAGAAGTAGTTAAAACAATAGATTTTACTACTTTTAAAGTGGAAACAAATAGAGCAGACAAATCTTTTCCTATAAATAGCATGGACTTCTCTAGAAAGATAGGTTCATTAGTATTAAAAAATATTGAAGGAAAAAAAGTAGATGTTCATAATCCTGATTATTTACTACATATTGAAATAAGAAAGGATTATACTTATATATATCATAAAGAAGTCAAAGCTTCTGGTGGTTATCCTGTTTCCGTAGCGGGCAAAGGGCTACTTATGTTATCAGGAGGAATTGATTCCCCTGTAGCGGGTTATCTTGCTATGAAAAGGGGAATCAAACTAGAATGTGTTTATTTTGAATCTCCTCCACATACTAGTATAATGGCTAAAAATAAAGTCAAAAAACTAGTGGAAGAACTTACAAAATATGATGCGAGTATAACATTAAATGTGGTGAAGTTTACAGACATACAAGAGGCAATATATAAAAATATTGACCCTACATATATGATAACCATAATGCGTAGAATGATGTATCGTATAAGTGAAAAAATCATGGAAAAAACTTCATGTCTATGTTTAATAAATGGTGAGAGTGTTGGTCAAGTAGCAAGTCAAACATTAACTAGTATGTCAGTTATTAATAGTGTAACAAATAAGCCTGTAATAAGACCAGTAGCATGTTTAGATAAATTAGAAATAATAGATATATCTAGAAAGATAGGAACTTATGAAACATCAATTTTACCTTATGAAGATTGTTGTACTATCTTTTTACCGAAACATCCAGTTATCAATCCTAATATCAATAAGGCTATTGAATATGAAAATAGTTTTGATTATAATACCTTAATAGATAAAGCAGTAAATGAAAGAGAAATAATTGAAATTAAAAGTAATAATACTAAATTTGATATTTAGAAAAAATTACCATTAAAATATATGTATTAAATTCGTAATATTTCACACCCTATTAGTGTAGGAGGTGAAACGAAATGAGTAACAATACAAATAGCAAAATGTTAGTACCTGGAGCTAAACAAGCTATCGAAAAAATGAAATATGAAATAGCTAACGAGTTTGGTGTTAATTTAGGACCAGATACAACTTCAAGAGCTAATGGATCAGTTGGTGGAGAAATTACTAAAAGATTAGTAAGATTAGGACAAAACCAAATTAGTGGATCTAACTACCAAGCTAAGTAGTTAATAATATAGAAAGCAACTTAACAAGGTTGCTTTTTAATTTACATAAAAATTCCTATTTTTCTATTTTCAAAATAATAAAAATGTATTATAATTAAATTATAAAGGAGACTAAAAATGAGAAGAAAGAAAAGTAATAAATTAATATTAATTATAATTGTATTAGTACTTTTAATTCTAGTAGGAGTAGGAGTATACTTCTTACTAAATAAGAAAGACATAGATATTGTAAAAGAAGATAAAAATACTATGATAAAACTAAACACATTAGAAGAAGCAAATACTTTTGCTAAAGATAAAAATATTAAAATAAATATTAATTATGATTATAGTGATACTATCGAAAAAAATAAAGTAATTAGTCAAAGTATTAAAGAAGGCGATAGTCTAAAAGATGTTACCGAATTAACAATAGAAGTATCATTAGGAAAATTAGATAAAGAAAAGTTAGCTAGTGATGGTATAAATGAATTAGGTAAAGTACCTATTATGATGTATCATGGAATTAGAGAGAAAACTAAAAATAGTACTGGAACTGTTGGGGGAAATGTAGATAAAGATGGCTATAATAGAACACCAGAAGCTTTTCGAGAGGATTTAGAGTTCTACTATGAAAATGGCTATGAAATGATAAGACTAGAGGATTACATCAATGGAGTAGTAACCGCTAGTTATGGAAAAAGTCCAATAATCCTTACTTTTGATGATGGTAATGAAGATAATATTAAAATAACAGGATTAGATGAAAATGGTAATATTATTATTGATAAAAATAGTGCTGTAGGTATATTAGAAGAATTTAAAAAAGAACATAAAGATGTCAATGTAACTGCTACTTTCTTTGTTAATGGAGGTATCTTTAATCAAAGTGAATATAATGATAAAATATTAAAATGGATGGTAGAAAATGGCTATGATATTGGAAATCATACTCAAACTCATCTAGATATCAAAAAATCAAGCGGCGATAGAGTCCAAAAAGAAATAGCCTATGTATATGATGAGTTAGAAAAAGTAATACCAGGAAAGTATGTCAAAATAATAGCTTTACCATTTGGTAGTCCTTATGTAAAAAGTCATGATAATTTTAAGTATGTTCTATCCACTACTTATAACGATAAAACATATGAAACAGAAGCAGCTTTAAGAGTAGGTTGGGAACCAGAAGTATCATGCTATGATAAAGATTTTGATAAAACATTCCTAAAAAGATGTCGTGCTTATGATAATAATGGTAAAGAGTTTGATATTGATATGGTATTTAATTCTATGTTAAAAAATACTAGATACATATCAGATGGCAATCCTGATACCATCGTTATCAAAGAAAAAGATAAAGATAAGTTAGTAGATACAGATAAAAGAGTAATAACTTACTAGGAGGTAATATGAAACTAAATAATCGAGGCTTTGCCATAACTAGCGTATTATATGGATTACTTATATTATTTGTATTATTAACTGGTTCTTATTTAACATTATTAGGAACTAAAAAGAGTAGACTAGATACTATTGCTAGTGATATTGAAAATAAATATGATTTTAATATAACCTTACCAATTAGTCAGACAGTAACATATCCATATAAAGCACCATATACAGGTAAATATACCTTTAGTGATAATTGTGTACAATATCTATATAAAAATAAAGAATATAATACTGGTGATATAAAATGTTCTGGTACTCTTACTGAAATAAAATGTCATGGTAGTGAAGGTGGTAATACCTGTGAATAGAAGAGGTTTTACTTTAATAGAAGTAATATTAGTAATTGTAATAATAACAATACTATCATTAATATTAATACCAAATGTAATGTTATTTATCGATAAAAATAATATAAGTATGTGCGAAAAGTTAAAAGATAACATCATAAGTTCTACTAAGATGTATGTAAATGAAAATAAATATGAATTAGGCTTTAGTTGTAATGGAGTTAAAACAATTACTTTTCAAGACTTAATAGAAACTGGAAAAATAACTGGTCCAATAACTAATCCAATAACTAAAGAACAGGTAGATGGTAATGTTACAGTGATATATAATTGTGATAGTAAGACATTTTCGTATGAAGTTAATGGAATAAATTGTAATAAATAAAAAAAGTTATTGTTTTTTATAAAAAAATATGATAAAATTATAGAGAATAGGAGGGTCGTTTATGGCACTAAATAAATTAAAAAAGTTTGTAACTGAAGAAGTTATGGATGAAGTAAGCGAAGACGAATACTACGATGCTGAAAAAGTAACTATTCCAAGTGGAAGTGGAAAGATGATTTTATTAGAACCAAGAGCATATTCTGAAAGTCAACAAATAGCGGATCATCTTAAGAAAAGAAACACCGTTGTAGTAAACATGAAAAGAGTAACTCCCGATCAAGCTAAAAGAATAGTGGACTTTTTAAGTGGAACCGTTTATGCAATTGGAGGAGATCTCCAAAAAATAGGTGGAGGAATATTCTTATGTACTCCTAAAAACGTAAATGTAGAAGGTTCAATTACTGAAGAAGACGAAAAAGGAAAAAAGAAAAGTGATCCAGATTTAGAATGGTAGATAAGTAGGTGACTTTTATGAAGAGATTTAATGTAGTTAATGAAGGCTACAATATTGAAGAAGTAAATAGATTTATTGATATCGTTATCAAAAGATTAGAAAAACTAAATAATGAAAATGCTATGTTGCAGGCAAAAATCTCTTCATTAGAAGATAAATTAAAAGAAGAGAAATTAAGTGAAATCAAAGTAACTGAAGCGATAATGGCTGCTAGAGAAACATCTGATAGAATTAAAAGTCTAGCTAGAGAAGAAGCTAACATGATAGTGGAAGCCGCTCGAAATAATGCCAATGCCATCGTTCATGAAGCATTATTGAATGCTGAAAAAACCGAACATGAAGCCATGCTATTAAAAAAGAATATTACTGTATATAAAAATAGAGTCAAAAATATAATAAAGTCTCAGCTTGAAATAGCGGATGATTTAGATAAATATGATTTAGACAAATAATTACAAAAACATAGGGAAGGTATCCATCCTTCTCTTTTCCTTACCTTTATATATCATTGGTAACTATAAATATCAAAATTATTTATGAATAAGTTAAAAAAATCTATTCAATACTTTAAGATAAAATAAATAAAAATATATTGTAAAAAAGTCAAAAAAAAGATATAATTAATATGTAGTAAGAAGGAGGAGTTAAAGTGATAAAGCAAGCAATAATGGAAGTATTACCAGATGTTTGGCCTATGCTAATAATAATAACGGTAATAATATCAAGTTTAAGAATAACATATCTAATAACAAAACATAAAAAGTTTCTTTTACATAAAGAAATAATATATCTACTAGCAATAATATATATATTATGTTTATTCCATGTTGTAACATTCCAAGATGTTAATTATGGAGAATCAAACTTTGTACCATTTAAAGAGATATTTAGATATAGTATTGGATCTCATAAATTTATGAGAAATGTCTTAGGTAATATAGTACTCTTTATTCCGTTTGGCTTCTTATCATCATATCTATTAAAAAATAGAAAACTAGGAGTTGTAACCATTCTTACACTAATAGCATCAGGTACGATTGAAACTGTTCAGTACTATATTGGAAGAGTATTCGATATTGATGATATCATCTTAAACTTACTAGGAGGTATTACAGGTTTCTTAATTTATATTGGAATAGATGCCATTAGAAATAAAGTAAAAATATTAAAAAATGACACGGTATTAGATATATTAATAATAATTATACTAGTACTGGCCATGATATATTCATTTAACATAAATGTATTCAGTTTGATAGGGGGATAATATGTTTGAAATATTTAATGAAAGTAATAAAGAAATAAAAGAATTAGATAAACTACAAGAATATATGAAGTTTGTCGTAGAAAAATTAGAAATACCTACTGCTATATTTAATATAATATTTGTAGATAATGAAAGAATTCATGAAATAAATAGAGAATATCGTAAGGTAGACAGAGTAACAGATGTTATATCATTTGCTCTAGAAGATAATCCAGATATTGTTTATGAAGACTTTCGTTTACTAGGAGATATCTATATAGCTATTGATGTTGCCTATGACCAAGCTGTTGAGTACAATCACTCTAGAGAAAGAGAAGTATGCTTTCTAGCTACTCATGGAGTATTACATCTATTAGGCTATGATCACATGAATGAAGAAGAAGAAAAAGAAATGTTTGGTATCCAAGAAGAATTACTAAAAGAGTATGGAATAAATAGATAATACCAGGAGGACACTATGCTATCAAGAGAAAAAAATAAAAGAAAGTTTAGTAGTAGTGTAAAAGATTGCTTAAATGGCTTTAAGTTTATAAATATAAATGAAGATAACTTTAAAAGAGAAATATTTATTGGTATAATAGCCTTAATTTTATCATATTTATTAAAAATAAGTAAAACAGAATTTGTTATTATTATCATTGTTATAGGATTGGTATTAGTAACTGAAATAATAAATACTGCTATTGAAAGATTAGTCGATTTAGTAAGTCCAGGATACAATAAATTAGCAGGAGAAGTAAAAGATATTATGGCCTTTGCAGTCTTTTCAGTGGCCATTGTATCATTAATTATAGGAATAATAATATTTATGCCAAAGATAATCAATTTACTAGGAGGTATATAATGGAAGAAAGTTTAAAAAGATTACTAAAAAATAGTTATAGTCCTTACTCAGGATTTAAAGTAGCAAGTATTTGCTTAATGAAAGATGGTAAGAGTTTTGGTGGGGTAAATGTTGAAAATGCTTCTTATGGTGCAACTATTTGTGCTGAAAGAGTAGCTATTTGTACTGCTATTGCAAGTGGTTATAAAAAAGGTGATTTTAGTAAATTATATGTTATGTGTGATAGTCCTAAAATATCATCATCATGTTTTTTATGTAGACAAACTATTAGTGAGTTCTTTAGCAGAGATGCTGAAATAATACTATATAGTAATGATGGTGAAAAAGAAACTTATACAGTAGAGGATTTATGTCCGTATCCATTTGGCAGTAATGACTTAAAATAAATATTATAATTATATTATAGTATTTTTTTTATCCCCTTCAACCATAAACAAGTTTATGTTTTCCGTGGTATGAGTAAGCCTTTTGATAAAAGTCTTTCTCATAAACAATTATTTGTTCGTGTAGTAAAAATCTTGCAAACACTTATAAAATAAGGTATTATAAAGATAATAAAAAAATAGTCAAAAAAATATTGACTATGCAATTATATTAATATATAATGATGTACGGTAACGCCGAAAGGGTTGTTCTCTCCTTTTTAAGTAAAATTAAGGAAGGGGTGATCTTATGTTAGAAAAACTTACTATAAAGGAGGTTTTGGCTAATGGAGCTTGTCCTAGCATTTGCTTGGATAACTTTAGTTACACTATTTTTTATAAGTAGTTGTAACCATAGGAAATAAAAAAGGGCACCCTCAGGGGGTGCTCCATTCCATAATGGAGAGAACACCTTTTGACAATAAGGCGTTACCCATTTTTATTATGAGTAATTTCTCTTTCCATATACAATTATATTATATTTTATAAAAAATATCAATATGGATATTGAAAATGGTATTATTTTATGATAAATATAACTTGTAAGGCATAGAAAAAAGAACTAATTGACAAAAAACTAATCTTTTTTTTACTAAATAAAAAATAACTATATACAAATAATGTATCATGTGATACAATATAATTAAGAAGGGAGTAAAGATGGCTAAAGAAACAAAAATAACTAAAGATAAGATATTAGAAGCAGCCTTTACTATTGCTAGAAATAA
>CAKPAL010000016.1 GCA_934132925.1 uncultured Bacilli bacterium | reverse complement strand
ATCAATATACATAAATATACCTCCTAATAAAAAATCATACTATAAAAAGTATAATTATTTAACATAAAATTCAAAAATAACCTTTACCATAATTATAAAAATAACAAAAAAATAAACAATATCAACTACATTTTTATAATTAATAATAAAGAAAATAATAATACCAATAAAAATTATAGACAACAACATATAAAATACATTTATATTTTTGTTATTAAACATAATTAGTCTCCCTTTCATATAGGTACTACAAACAAAATATAACATAATTTTACATATATGTAAACAAAAAAGAACAAACTTTACAAAAAAAGAATCAAGTAAACACTTAATTCTCAATTCTTTGAAATAAAACTTCAGCCTTATTAACCTTAGTATTAGATTTATATCCACCAAATTTACTAATACTATCATAAGAAGTATTATCAGTATTAATTTGATTAAATATCTTCTCACAAGTATCAGGAATAAAAGCTTGTAATAATACAGTACTAATTCTAATACATTCAATTAAATTATACAATACCGTAGCAAGTCTATCTTTCTTTGCTTCATCTTTAGCAAGAATCCAAGGCATAGTCTCATCAATATATTTATTACAATCTCTAAGTAAATCAAAAATACAAGTAATAGCTTTAGAAACCTCTAAATTTTCCATATATCCATCAACAACACTATACAATTCACTAGCAGTATTAATAAGATTATTATCAATTTCCTCACTAACACCAGTATTAGTAATAACACCAGCAAAATACTTATTAGCCATACCAATAGTTCTATTAACTAAATTACCAAGAACATTAGCTAAATCTCCATTAGTTCTGTTAATTAAAGCCTCTTCTGAAAAACTACCATCACTACCAAAAGGAACTTCTCTTAAAACAAAATATCTAACAGCATCAACACCATAAGAATCAATGTATTCTCTAGGGTCCTTATAATTACCTAAACTTTTAGAAATTTTTCCACCATTAATAACAAGCCATCCATGTCCAAATACCTTCTCTGGTAATGGTAAATCCAAAGCCATCAACATAATAGGCCAAATAATGGTATGAAATCTAACAATCTCTTTACCAACAATGTGTAAGTTAGCAGGCCAATACTTCTTAAATAAAGTATCATCATCACTTAAATATCCTAAAGCCGATATATAATTAGATAGAGCATCAATCCATACATAAACAACATGTTTATCATCAAAAGTAACAGGAACTCCCCAATTAAAAGTTGTTCTTGATACACACAAATCCTCTAAACCAGGTTTAATAAAATTATTAAGCATTTCATTTTTTCTAGATTCAGGTTCAATAAATGTTGGATGTTCATCGTAGAACTTAATCAACCTATCTTGATATTTAGAAAGTTTAAAGAAATATGCTTCTTCAGACACCTCATTAACTTCTCTACCACAATCAGGACATTTACCATCTACAAGTTGTGTTTCAGTCCAAAAAGACTCACAAGGTGTACAATATAATCCCTTATATTCACTTTTATAAATATCCCCTTGATCATATAATTTTTTAAATATTTTTTGAACACATTCTACATGTTCCTTGTCAGTAGTTCTAATAAACTTATCATAACTAATATTTAAACTTTTCCATAAATCTTTAGCATTACCAACAATCTCATCAACATATTCTTGAGGAGTAACACCAGCCTCCTCTGCTTTCTTTTGTATCTTTAATCCATGTTCATCAGTACCAGTTAAATAAAATACATCATAACCAGTAAGTCTCTTATATCTAGCAATAGCATCCGCTATTATAGTAGTATAACAATGTCCAATATGAAAATTAGCACTTGGATAATATATAGGTGTTGTAATATAAAACTTTTCTTTATTCATTATAAATCATCTCCCTTATCATTAGTACTACCAATTCCACCTTTTCTTAAATCAGTAGTAGTATCATCATCAGTAACCAAATAAGGTATAAAAATACCTTGTACAAATCTATCTCCCCTTTTAATTTCTATAACCTTATCCCCTTCATTCTGTAAACAAACAAAAATATGACCATCATTATCACTATTACCATAATAATCAGCATCAATAATCCCAACTTGATTACACATCCGTACATTATACTTAAATCCTAAACTACTCCTAATAAATATACCTAAAAATTCATTATCGTTCATCATAACTTTAATACCAGTAGGAATAACTTTTCTCTCTCTAGGATTTAAACTAAAAGACATAATACTATAGAAGTCATAACCAGCACTACAAGAAGTACTTCTTTTAGGTAAAATAATATCATTATAAATACCATCAGGAACATCTCTAATAAAAATATCTTCACATACTTTTTCAAATTTTCTCATCATAAACCTCCATAAAAAAATAAGATAGACCAAAGGACGAATATTACCGCGGTACCACCTTACTTTATACAATATACACTCATTAAGTTATAACGTAACAACCGTTTACACCTATTAGATATAAAAGCTCCGGAACCATCTATAATAATCCTCTCTATCTATTTCCACCAACCATAGACTCTCTATAAAATAATACTATTACTCTTTCCTTCTTCGCATTACAAAGATATTTTATCATAATAAAAAAATAATTTCAATCCCATTTTAACATTAATACATATTTTTTTACCCCAAATATAATAAATATGGTTGATATCTTACATATAGACAATAAACAATTGGCTATATGTAACACTTTAAGACCAAGGCTTAAAGTGAATAAAAAAAACATACAAAAATAAATAATGTATATTTTAATATTAATTTGAAAATTGTTTACTAAGTAATTTAGATAAAATAATACACATCTTATCTTCAATATCAGTAATTGGAGTATCAGTAGAAATAAGAATAACACTTCCTATAGCATCTCCATTATCCACTATTGAAGAAAAAGTATAATAACCAATCTCATCTTCATCTTTAATAATCTGAAAATTTCTCTTCTGTTTTTCAAAAAAATTATCTCTTCTTTCAATAGATCTTTCAGTAAAATCATTAATTTCTTTATCAATGTATTTCTTCTTTAGAGGTCCAGAAACCGCTATTACTTTATCCCTATCAGTAACAATAATATTATGCTTAATAATTTGATTAAAAGCCTCAACATAATCAATAGATACATTTTTTAAACTTTCTATCTGTGAATATTTCTTAAGTAAAATAGTATCACCATCTAAAAATATCTCTAAACTTTCACCATTTTTAATTCTAAGATTCTTTCTAATCTCTTTAGGAATAACAATTCTTCCTAATTCATCAATTCTTCTAATTACACCTGTACTTTTCATTTTGTCACCTATACTTTCTTTTATATTTTGTCAAATATAAAAATAATTATACAAATAAATAAAAAAATTAAAGAAATAATTCTCTAATTTTTAATATCAACAATAATCTTTTCTAACAATTCATTAAAATAAAATATAAAATGTTTATCTAACTTAGCAATATCCAAAATAATATGTATCTCATTATCTATATATGAAAATCTAAAGTATTTACAAATATCATAAGCTGTAAAAAATAACATCTCACCATCAATTTTAGAAGAAATATCCTTTGGAATAACAATCTCAACATAATTCTTATTTTGAACACTCTTAGTAATATTAAGAGACTTAGCCTGTTTCTCAAACCATTCTTCATGCATATAAATAACCATTTCATCAGTTACTTTACCAAATCTATTTTCAAGCACTTCTTTAATTTTATCAATATCTTCCAAAGAATTAATATTATTAATAATCTTATGTATTTCTATCTTAATCTCGTCATCAGGAACATAATCATCAGAAATATGAGTATCAACTTCTATCAAAGGTTTATTAGAAACATCCTCTTTTTCTTCCACAGAAACACCCTTCAATTTGTCAACTTCTTCCTTAAGCATTTTAAGATACAAATCAATACCAATACTATCGATAAAACCAGATTGCTCACTACCAAGTATATCTCCAGCCCCACGAATAGATAAGTCCCTCATAGCAATTTTAAAACCACTACCAAGTTCAGTAAACTCTTTTATTGTATTAAGTCTTTTAACTGCCAAATCATTAAGTTCTTTTCTATTACTATACATCATATAAGCATAACCAATTCTATCGCTTCTACCAATTCTACCTCTAATCTGATATAACTGTGATAAACCAAAATGATCAGCATCAAGAATAATCAAAGTATTAACATTAGGAATATCAATACCAGTTTCTATAATAGTAGTACATAACAAAATATCAAACTCATGATTAATAAAATCAATCATAATATTTTCCAAATGATCTTTAGTCATTCTACCATGAGCACATCTTATATTCGCTTCAGGAACAAGCTTATGAATTTCTTCTAATTTACTATCCAATTTATCAATATCATTAAATAAAATAAATACCTGCCCATCTCTAGATAGTTCCTTATATATAGCATCCTTAATAATATTCTTATTTTCTGGAATAACATAAGTTTGTATAGGTTTTCTTTTTTCCGGAGGTGTTTCAATAAGCGCAAGACCTCTAATACCAGACATTGACATTTGTAAAGTTCTTGGAATTGGCGTAGCAGACAAAGTAAGAACATCAACAGAACTTTTATATTTCTTAATCTTTTCCTTATGAACAACACCAAATCTCTGCTCTTCATCAATAACAAGCAATCCCAAATCTTTAAAATCAATTTTATCATTAAGAACCTTATGTGTCCCAAATAAAATATCAATCTTACCTTCTTTTAACTTTTTAAGTATAATAGTTTGTTCTCTAACCGAAGTAAATCTATTTAAAAGAGCAATATTAATAGGAAAATCCGCAAATCTCTCAATAGCAGATTTATACTGTTGACTAGAAAGAATCGTAGTAGGACAAAGATAAAGAGCTTGTTTACCATCATTAACAGCCTTAAAAATTGCTCTAAAAGCCACTTCTGTTTTACCATATCCAACATCTCCACATAAAAGAACATCCATCGGCTTAGCCTTTTCCATCTCTGTCTTAATAATACTAATAGCTCTAAGTTGATCCGCTGTAGGTTCATATTTAAACTTACTCTCAAACATAATTTGATTTTCATCATCTTTAGAAAAAGCATATCCTAAAGAAGTTTCTCTTTCAATAGAAACTTTAATCAAATCAGCAGCTATACTCTCTAATTTTTTTCTAACTCTAGCTTTTCTCTTGCTCCAAGAATCACTACCAAGTTTATCAAGTTTAAGAAAAGCACCCTCTTTTCCATTAAATTTAGTAATTTTATCAATTTTTTCTACTGGTAAATACAAAACATCATCATCTGCATAAAGAAGTTTAATATAATCCTTTTTTAATCCGTTCTTTACTAAAGTACATATTTGATCATACTTACCAATACCATGATCAATATGAACTATCAAATCACCCTTCTCTAAATTATTAATATTACCTATTTTATTACCAACTTTATACTTATTTTTAATCTTCTTTTTTTCTTCTATCCTACCAAATAAATCATTAGAGGAAATAACAACATAATTATTATAAATAAAGCCACCATATATATATTTATCAATGAAATTAATTCTATTTTTGATAATATTATTTTCATCAGTAAATATAACATCATCTTGAAGTTCTAAATAAGTAATAATTCTTCTAACAACATTTCTATCATCAATACAAAAAATAACTGTTTTTCCTTCTTTAATATATTTAAATAAATCAATCTTAATTTTTTCAAAATTACCACCATAATTATCTATAGAATGTGATACATATTTAATATTTTTAATATTCATATCTATTAAATTATCAATATCTAAAATATAAACATTATTTTTTCCTGTTATATCATTAATATCCCACATATAATTTGTTGTGATATCACTTTTTACTTCATCATTATATTCTAAAATACTTTCTCTAAGTAAAGGATAACTAGCCTTAATTTGATTATAATCATAATAAAATATCGTACAATCCTTCATATAGTTCCATATACCATCTACACTATCAGAATAATTAGGTAAGAATTTTTGCTTTTTAACAATATTATCACCTATTTCATTTGATAACAAAAACTCCGTATAAGGAAAAATACAAATATTATCCACTTCTTTATTAGATATCTGACTATCTAAATCAAAATATTTGATACTATCAATAGTATCTCCCCAAAACTCAATTCTAATAGGTTCATTATATTCAACAGGAAATATATCAACAACATAACCCCTAATAGCCATTTCACCAGTTTTACTAACAATAGGAACTCTCTCATAACCTAAATCAGTTAATTTACTAATAAAATCATCTCTATCAATATCTTCATTTTTCTTTAAATCAATAATTTTATTTTTATATAAGTTACTTAAAGGTAAGTATCTTAAAACACCCATCAAATTAGTTACAACAATATAATTATCTTCAAAAACAAGTTTATTCAAAGTACTAATTCTTTCTATCATAAACTCTGAACTAATTTTAGTTATCTCACTAGTAATAAAATCATCCATTGGAAAAAATAAAACTCTATTATTATAATTAATAAGTCTATTATAAATATCATTAGCCTCATATAAAGAATTACAAACAACAAGAACTCCCTTGCTATTATTCACAAAATACTCATTAATATATATAGAATTAAGTTCTTTATTCAAACCAGAAACAGAAAAACTACCATTTTCATTTATACTAAATAGACTATCAAAAAATCCCATAAAACACCTCCTTTACCAAGATCAAAAGATACATATAATTATGTATCAAATTAACAATTATTATTCATACTATTATAAATTTGCTTTAGTTTATTAATGTCATAATTAACAAAATCCTCAACTAAATTATCTACCTTTTTATAAACATTATCTAATAACATTTTTTGTTCTTTATCAAATCTACCAAGAACAAAAGAAACAACATCATTATTCTTTTCACTACTACCAATACCAACCTTAAGTCTTGTATACTCACTAGTTCCAAGAGAATTAGTTATACTCTTAATTCCATTATGTCCACCACTAGAACTATCATAAACAACCCTTATTTTACCTAAAACCATATCCATATCATCATGAATAACAAGAATATCTTTTGAATCAATATTATAAAAACTAGCTATTTTACCTACAGCTTCCCCTGATAAATTCATATAAGTAAGAGGCTTAGCCACAATAACCTTAATACCATTAATATTAATATCAAAAATGTCAGCATTAAACTTATCCTCTTTTTTAAAAAAACAATTATATTTTTCAGCAAATATATCAACAATATCAAAACCTACATTATGCCTTGTATTTATATATTCCTTACCTGGATTACCAAGACCAACAACTAATTTCATTATTAATCATCCTTTCCATGATATTCTTTATATACTTCATTTTTAGGTATTTTTCTATCTTTAGCAACCTTTTTAATTGATGTCATAACATCAAAACCATTTTTAATATATAAATCAACTGCTTCCTTTATTGATAAATTAAAATCGATATTGCTTAACTTATTACCTTCAACAACAATAACAAATTCCCCTTTTTCAGGAACTACTTTAATAACATTTTCTAACTTACCACGATAAATAGACTCAAATTTTTTAGTAATTTCCCTAGAAATACTTATCTCCCTATTACCAAAGACTTCAAGCATCATATTTAAAGTTTTAATAATCCTATGAGGAGCCTCATAAAAAATCATCGTATATTCATTTTCTCTAAGTAATTCCAATTTCTCTCTCTTTCTAGAATCCTTACTATTCAAAAAACCATAAAATAAAAAAGGTTGTGGAGAAATACCAGAAGTAATAAGAGCACAAGCAAAAGCCGTTGCTCCAGGTAAAGCAACAACATTATAACCATTATCACTAACATATTTCACTGTCTTATACCCAGGATCACTAATAATAGGAGTGCCCCTATCAGTAACTAATCCAACAGAACTACCATTTTTTAAATATTCAAGAACCTGTGTTTTAACAACATCTTCATTATGCTCATGTAAAGAAATCAATTTATTTTTAATACCAAAATTATTAAGTAAATTAAGAGTTACTCTCGTATCTTCAGAAAAAATTACATCTACTTCTTCTAATGCTTTAACTGCTCTATAAGTAATATCTTCCAAATTACCAATAGGAGTAGGTATCAAATATAAAGTAGGAGTATCATTATAACTATTTTGTATCATTAGTATCATCTCCAAACATCATTTTAATTTCACTATTATAATGGCCATCTTCATTATAAACAAATAATGGAGAAAGTAATTTTAAACCATTTTTACCATTCTTAGTACATTCAATAAGTACAAGATCACTATTTTTTCCCATTTTAGGATAAACAAATCTTACTTTTTTAATACTAAAACCATATTTTCTAGCCATATCTACTATTTCTATAAATCTCTCTGTTCTATGAACAATAGCAAGTCTACCATTAGTTTTAAGCAATCTTTTTGATATAACAAATACATCATTAATATTTAAAAATTTTTCATGTCTAGCAGTAGCCTTAATTAAATTATCATTTTCAAATAATTCATTACTAGTACTAAAATATGGAGGATTGCAAGTAATTACATCAAAATAATCATCACTAAATAAATTACAGGCATTTTTAGCATCTTCATTTATAATTTCAATTTGCTTGTCCATACTATTTTGAATAATAGATTTAACACCTAAATCATATATTTCTTTTTGAATTTCAATACCATATATCTTAGCCTTAGTCTTATAAGTAAGCAACATTGGAATAGGAGCATTACCGGTGGCAATATCTAAAATATTTTTGTCTCTTAAATTAAGAGTAACAAAATTAGCCAAAAGCAAAGAGTCTAAAGACATCTTAAAATAATCAGTATCCTGATAAATATACATATTTTTAAAATTAAGCAATCTATTTTTTACTATCATTTACATCAACATTTACAACTTCATTACCCACTAGTAATTTATATTTGCCCGCTAAAGGTTCTGAAGAAATAACTTTCCCTTCACTATCATTAAACTTAACTCTTTTACCAACTTCAGGAACACTTTTCCTTGCCTCACTATATTGTTCATTTTCATAATTTAAACAACAAAGCAATCTACCACAAACACCATTAATTTTAGTAGGATTTAAAGCCAGTCCCTGTATTTTAGCCATATTAATTGAGACAGTATTAAAATTAGTTAAAAAAGACGTACAACATAATATTCTGCCACAAGGACCAATACCTCCAATATCTTTTGCCTTATCTCTTACTCCAATTTGCCTAAGTTCAATTCTTGTTTTTAATATAGAACCCAAATCTTTAGCTAACTTTCTAAAATCTATTCTCTCATCAGCTAAAAATCTAAATACTAATTGACTCTTATCAAAATTATAAGTAGCATCAATCACAGTCATCTTTAAACCCTCTTTAGTTACAAGCTCTCTACATTTAGCAAGAGCAACTTTTTCATCCTGTATATTTCTTAAATGTTGCTGAAAGTCCTTTTTTGAAGCAATTCTAATTACATTAAATAAAGAATCAACATTATCACTTTCCTTAATATCTACTATCTTACCAAACCTAATACCTTTTTCAGTATTAACAATAACAGTAAGATTTATCTTTAAACTTAAACCATTAGAATTAAAATAATAAACTTTTCCATCATCATTAAATCTTACACCAACTATTTCCATTAATTATCACCACACATATCTATAATCAATTTATCAATAAGTAAATTAATATTCAAATTATACTTAATATTATACATCGTACTATCTAAAAAACTAATTTTATTATATATTTTAGTAATATCATTATTATTAGAAATATCTTTAATAATTTCAATAAAATCAGAAAAAAGTAAAGGTTTTAAATCCAATTTATATCTTAAAACATCATAATAAAACTTAATCATCAAATCAAATGCAATATAACATTCATTTCTTTCTTTAAAATTTTTATGCCATAACTTTTTAGTATAAATTAAGGTACTCAAATTATAATATTCTATATATTTTATAAACTGAATAATATTATCTACCATTTCCTTTTCAATTTCATTTGACATATCACTAACATCATTAATTTCAATTAAATCAGACAAATAATCAAAAATATCAGAAGAATATTGTTTTTTATTTAGTTTAATAACTTGGCACCTAGATACAATAGTAGGAAGAAGTAAATTAATATTATCAGTAATTAAAATAGCAACAATATCATCTATTGGTTCTTCCAAAAACTTTAATATAGAATTAGCAGTTTGAACATTCATTTTTTCTGCCGATTTAATAATATATACTTTTTTTTCACCTTCAAATGCCCTATTATTAAACTCATTTTGTAAATCTAATAATTGATCTTTTTTTATCCACATACCATCAGGTCTAATAATTTTAACATCAATATAATTACCATCATCAACTCTTCTACAAATATTTTCTTTCATATCATCTTGTTTTATGTCCATACATATAATTTGTTTTACAAAAGACATAACCATTTCCATAACCAAAGGATTGCCATTAGAATCAAAAATATATGCATGCGATATTTTATTATTCAAAATAGCATTTGTAGTTATATTATAAAATATAGGTTGTCCATCTTTATAACCTTCCAACATAATTCACCCCTCAAACAACAAATATAGAAAACAAGCAAAGTACTATAATAGCAGGAAGTCCAAAAAAACCAACTATTAACACATTAAATATGTTAATAGGAATAATAATACCTAAAGGAAAAACAATAATATTATAAGTATATATAAATAATATTGCAACAATAATTTTTTTTATAAACATCAAAATATTTCTCATCATAGTTATCAATAAACTATATGACAAAAAATAATGTTATATGTCTTTTCTACCTTCCAAAGCAAATTCCAAAGTCATAGCATCAATATAATCAATATCAGTTCCAATAGGAATACCTGTAGCTATTCTAGTAATTTTAATATTTTTATCTTCTAATACTTTTTTAATATATTGCATTGTAGTCTCACCCTCTATCGAAGGCTTCAAAGCAAGTATAATTTCCTCAACATTTTCTTTTTCTACTCTAGAAAGAAGTTTAGAAATATTAATATCATCAGGCCCAATTCCTTCAAGCGGAGATATAAGTCCACCTAAAACATGATATTTTCCATGATAAACATTAATTTTTTCAAATAAAGAAATATCTTTTGCCTTTTCAACAACAAAAATAATTTTACTATTTCTATTACTATCCAAACAAATATCACAAATATCATTTTCAGTAATATTTCCACATATAGAACAATTAGTAAGTTTATCTCTAATCATAATAAGGGAGTCAGAAAAGGAAGTAAGTTTTTCCTTATTAAAACCTATTAAAGAAAAAACAAGTCTCTCAGCAGTTTTTTCACCAATACCTGGCAAATCTTTAAAACAATCAATAAGATTTTTTACACTATTAGGATACATTACATTAACCCATTAAACATATTACTGTATTTACCTAATTTTTCTTGCTTGTCTTTTTCCATTTTATCAATAGCATTATTAATTGCTATTAAAATCATATCTTCAAGTAACTCAATATCTTCCTTATCTACATTTTCACTATCTATTTTAATTGAAGCAATCTTGTTATTACCACCAATAACAGCAGTAACCATCTGTGATTTTCCTTCATAAGACATTTCTTCAAGTTCCTTTTGTGTTTTTTCAATATCTTTTTGCATTTTTCTAGCTTGCATCATTATAGCTTGCATATTCATTTTTATCATTCTCCTTTATTTATATTCAATAATATTGTTACCAACTAAATCAATTAACTGATCTATAGAATCATTTTGTTCTTTAACAATACTACCATCAACTTTTTTATTATTTTCATTTTTTATTAAAACATATTTTTTACCACTTTTTATATCATTAATATATTTATTTTTAACTATATTCCACTTTTCATCACTTATAATAGCCACAGAAATCCGATTATTAAAAACTTTTTCTAGCAAGTCTTCAATAGTAGACAAGTTACAATTCATTCTATCAACAATTGACTGAAGTTTATTAGATAATATAACATAATCACTAGACCCGACAACAATACTAGAATCTTTAAGTAATCCTGATACAATAGAATATTTTTCATCATCAATATAATTATCAATCATTGTCCATTTATTTTTAAATTTATCAAGAACTTCCTTAGAGGCAATTGCTAAAGCATTGTTTACTCTAATATTAATTTCATCATCATCTAATTCTTTCTTTATATCAATTATTTCCCGGGAAATATTATTATCTTCTACTACATCTTTATTTATCAATTTTTCATTCAAATTTTCAATATTTTTTTTATTATCATGCATATCATTAATAGATAAGTCATCATTTTTAAACCTTAAATCTGAATATTTAAGAATCGAAGTTAAAAATATAATAGAACTATTATTAGATAATTTAACACCATTTTGAATAGTATTCAAATTTTCAATCAATTCATATAAACAAATATCATCACATTTTTCACAAACCAATTTAATATATTCATTTTTAATAGAAATATTTGAACTTATTCCAGTATTTTTAAAAATAATTACATCTTTAAGAAAAATAAGTAATTCTTCAATAAATTTAGCTATATCCTTGCCTGAATTATTTAAATAATCAACAAAATTAATAATTTCAATTTTATTATTAAGAATAATATTATTAAGTAAATTATATAAATCATTATAAGATACTGAACCATTAACTTTATAAACATCATCAATTGTTATATTTCCATTAGAATAAGCTACTAACTGATCAAGAATATTAATAGCATCCCTCATTCCACCATCCGATAATCTAGCAATTTCATATAAAGTGTCATCATCAGTAGAAATGTTTTCACAATCACATATATTTTTTAACCTATCAACAATTTTCTCATCACTAATTTTAGAAAATCTAAACTTTTGACATCTCGAAGAAATAGTTAATGGTATTTTATGTGGTTCAGTTGTTGCTAATATAAAAATAACATGACTTGGAGGCTCTTCTAATGTCTTTAAAAGAGCATTAAAAGCCTGCGTAGTAAGCATATGAACTTCATCGATAATATAAACCTTATATTTAGCATTACTAGGCACAAGATTAACCTTATCTCTAAGTTCTCTAATCTCATCAACACCATTATTCGAGGCAGCATCGATTTCAACAATATCATTACTATTCAAATAATTTAAACAATTATAACATTTCCCACAAGGATTACCATCAATCAAATTATCACAATTGACAAGCCTAGCGACAATTTTAGCAATAGTAGTCTTCCCCGTACCTCTAGGACCGCAAAAAAGGTAAGCATGAGATATTTTACCAGTAACAATAGCATTTTTTAATACTGTAACAACCTCCTCTTGTCCATACACATCATTAAAATCAACAGGTCTATATTTACGATATAAAGCCAAATAACTCATAAAACACCTCCTACCAACAATATTATACCATAAAAAAAGAATAAATTATCACTTTTTTCTCTTTTTCTCAAAAAAATCAGATAACAATTTAGAACATTCAACATTATCAATTTTTTTCATTGATAATAAAGAGTTTATGGACATTTTATCATACGTTTGTTTGATATTTCTTTCAGTGCCATAATAAACATTCTTTATCCTACTCTCAAGTATAGCTCCCATACACATCATACAAGGCTCCAAAGTAACATATAAACAACAATCATCTAATCTCCAACTATTGAGTTTTCCACAGGCTTCACTAATTGCCACTATTTCTGCATGCAAAATAGCATTTTTCCCATGTTCTTTTTTATTATATCCACAACCTACAAGCTCATCATTACAAAAAATAACACAACCAACTGGAATCTCATCCAATTCATAAGCTTTTTTAGCTAATTCAACAGCCATTTTCATTCTATCAACATCCATAATTCCTCCATTTAACTATGTTCCACGTGAAACATCAAAATATTAGCATATATTTCTAAAAATAACAATTTCAAAATTGTTTTTATTACAAAAAATAATTACTATCAACATTTTTGTAGATAAATCATGTTTCACGTGAAACATATATAAAAAAAATAACTATTTTAAATTAATTATTTTTTTTATATAAATCAATTAATTTTATATATATTTTTTTACCACTATTAATTTATAAAAATATAAGTTGTGGAAAAGTTAATGTTTCACGTGGAACATTAACTTTTTTTTAGATAGTACTAGTATTTCTATAAAATAATTTTACATTAAACTATATTATTTAATCATATTAACTTTCAAAATTGTGGATAAACTACGTTTCACGTGAAACATAGTTTATTATATATTCTAATAATATTTACAAAAAACATAATAAAAAAATTATTATTAATAAATAATATTCTTTTTAATATTAATGTAATAATAACATAAATTGTTGATAATTCAATGTTCCACGTGAAACATTGAATTTTAAATTAATTATTTAATCAATATATTTAATTTTTATTAAATTATATCTTCAAAATAATGATAGTTAAATATTGAACTATACTTAATTATTATTATAAATAATATTTTTATTACTTGTGGAAAACTTAAAGTTTCACGTGAAACATAAGCTAATACATAAAAATACTTAAAAGAAAAAAATTAATAAAATATATCTCAAAATAATAAGTATTAAAAAAGAACATATTTCTATTAACAATATGTTTCACGTGAAACATTAAAAATTAATTATATTATTATAATATTTTTTTCTCCACGAAATTATTAATGTCATTAATTTTATATTGTTTATAATTTTGCACGAAACATAAATAACATATAAAAATATTTAACATAAAACTATCAACAAAATATATATTTTTGATACTTCATGTTTCACGTGAAACATAGTATTAAAAATTAATTTATCAACAGGCATAATAAAAGATACACACATCAAATAAATGTTAAAGCTGCTGACTTCCGTCCCTGACTTGGTTCCACCATTTAATGTTGTATCAACAGGTATTATATAACAATTCGAAAATATAGTCAACATAGTTAAATAAACATACATATGTATGTTTATTTAACTATAAACTACATATATTAAAAGGTTTTATAAAATTAACAATTACTTAATTGCGATTAAAATTTAGTAATAAAAATTATTTCCCGGGAAATAAAATATAAAAATGAAGACAAAAAGGCTTCATTTTTTACATTAAAGACCACAGGCTTTAATGTACACTGAGAGATATAATATAGCTCGAAGTGAAAAAAAAGAAAGCTATTCACTTTCCTTTTCACTATTTTCATCAGTTATATTATCTTCACTAACTTCCTCTCTATCAACAATAGAAGTAGAACTAACAATACTATCTTCTTTTAAATTAATAAGTTTAACACCTTGAGTAACTCTGCTCATCGTAGAAATCTTATCAACAGCCAATCTAATAATAATACCAGAATCAGTAATAATCATTAAGTCTTTACTATCATTAACTGTCTTAAATGATACAATAGAACCATTCTTTTCAGTAATATTAACAGTCTTAACACCTTTACCACCACGATTAGTAATCCTATATTCATCAACAGGTGTCTTCTTACCATAACCATTTTCAGTAATAACAAGTACATACTCATTAGGTTCAACAATTTCCATACCAACAAGTATACCACCATCAAGATTAATACCTCTAACACCAAAAGCACTTCTACCCATAATTCTAACAGCACTTTCATTAAATCTAACCATTCTACCATTAGAAGAAGCCATCAATATT
>CAKPAL010000015.1 GCA_934132925.1 uncultured Bacilli bacterium | reverse complement strand
AAGACGTTTTTAACTAGTATACCATTAACAATTTCAATATACATTTTTGGAATAATAATATTTAATAAAGGAAAAATAAAAATAACATTTAAAGATGTAATACTACTATTTATAGCATGTGTATTACAAACTGTTGATGTGATGTTCTTGAAAGGAACTGAGAAAACAATTGTATTAATGTTAATATTTGCCTTATTACTGAAATTAACATTTAATACAGGATATTTAAAATCAATATTTTCTGGTATTGTTTATATGATTATATTAATTGTACCAGATTTATTAACTTTGGTTTTAATAACACAGGTTTTGAAAATCGATAAGGATTATTGTTATTCGACATTTGCCGGAAGTATATTAGGTAATTTATCGGTAAGTATTCTTATGATTGGTTTAACATACCTTTTGAGAAAACCATTAAGAAAGCTATTTAGTTATAGGTTATCTAGAAATAAAAAGATAGTAGTAGTTTCTCTATTAACATTAGTAACCATTGCCGTATTCTTTTATAGTTTAATAAAAGATTATAGATTCAGTAATAACGTATTTACATACATATTGTTAATATTTACTTTGGCAGTTATATTAGGTTACTTGTTCAAAGAGAAGATGAATAATGAAAATATGTTTAAAAGATATGATGATTTACTTACGGTAATGAAAAATTATGAAAGTGATATTGAAGATCATAGAACATCAAATCATGAAACAAGAAATGAATTGTTAGCCATAAGATCTAAAGTTTCAGATTTAGGTGATGAAACATTATGTGAATATATAGATAGTATTCTTGGCGATAAAAAGAACATAAATAGTGCTAAGTATTCTAGATTTAAATACTTACCAACCAATGGTTTAAAAGGCTTTTTGTATTACAAGTTTAGTGAAGCAGAGGAAAAAGGCCTTGATGTAAAGTTAAATATCGCTAAACAAGTAGAAAATAGTTTCTTAAAAGACTTAAATACTAAAAACTTTAAAGATTTAACAAGAATATTAGGTGTATACTTAGATAATGCCATTGAAGCAAGTGTTTTATCAGAAAAGAAACAATTAGGCATCGAAATATATAAAGTTAAAGATGACATTGAAATAATAATATCAAATACTTATAGTAATAAAGTGGATAAAGATAAAATTGGTAATGAAAGATATAGTACTAAAGGTCTAACTAGAGGCCATGGTTTATTACTAGTAAAGAGAATATTAAGAAATAATAATAGATTAATATCTGAAGCAAAAATAACAGATACTGTCTATAGTCAAACAATTAAAATAAAAGAAAAATAAATATTAAATAAAAAAATCGTTTGGTATACGAACGATTCTTTCTTTTATCGATTTTGTAATTTTATACATGTAAAGAAATTATACCTGCGGTAATGAATAATTAATTTATTATGTATAAACAAGGAGTTGATAATAATACTATTTTAATAAACTTTTAGGCATTTTTGGTTCGTCAATAAACCAAGCATTACATGCTTTAGTTCCGGCACCAGCGGATAATGCACCAATTAGATTTAATAATCTTGCTAACATATTTTACCTCCTAATCAATATTTACACCATATGTTTCATAAGTAACTATATAATTTTTATAGTTATCATACGGTAACTGAAACATCCTATATACCAGAGGATGGATCATCAAACTTGCATCTAGTAGTCCAAAACATAAGTATGAACTAACTATAGAATTCTTAAATAAAATAATAAGTATCAAATAAACCAAACTCATTATAATAGTTATTATTTTATATCTTTCTCTTTTATATTTATTAATAAGGGGTCTTTTATAAGTATCAGCAGGAGCATACCTAAATAATACAATAAAGGAAATGCCACCTATTAAGTATTTAACATAAGGATTTATATCACAGTATCTGCATATAATAGCAGTACCGATAAATAACAGTCCAGATATTAAGTAGCAGTGCCAACTTTTTTTAGCATGCATACCAAATGCTGTTGTTCTAATTATGTTATAAGCAAGCAAAACAAACAGGACATCTTTTGCAATACCAATAACCGCTGCAATACCGAATATCACAATAGTTTTAGTAAAAGTAATATAAGTGGCTTCTAGCCCATAACTGATTTCTTCAAGCTTTTCCTCATTATATTGAGGATACCTTTTTCTAATACTATCAATAGACTTGTTTAAAAAACATTCTCTTATCTTCATATTTCCTACTCACAATCCAAGTATAACACTACCACAAAAAATAAATACTAAATAACAAACTAAAAGAAATAAAATATATAAACTACATTAAAGTTAACTATAAGTTAACAAGATATTATCATAAAAAATAGCACTTGTCATAAAATAAAAAAAATAGTATAATAAAATAGAGGTGGAAAAATAAAAATGGAATTATATCAATACATAATAATAATAGTGGTACTATTAATAATAGCCTTTTCAATAGTAAAAATGAATAAAAAGAATATCAAATTAGAGTTCAACAAACTAGTAGATTTACTAGGAGGTAAAGATAATATACTTAATACTGAAGTAGAAATGTCTAGATTTAAAGTAACTCTAAAAGATATAACCAAAGCCAATAAAGAAGGAATATTAAAACTAGGAGCAAAAGGTGTAGTAGAAATCGATGATCAATTAAAAATAATCCTAGGAACAGATGCTAAAAAATTGAAAAAATATATTGATGAATTAAAATAGAAAAGAACTTTTGTACAAAAAACTACAAAAAGTTCTTTTTTTCGACAAAAATCGACAAAAGTCGACAATAGTAAAGAGTATAATCATTATGAGGTGGTAAAATATGGAACTACACATAATGAAAGACATAATATTAAATATAATATTAATAACCTTTCCAATATTAATATATCTTGTACTAGTAAGTTACAATGAAGAAATAAAAATAAAAAAAGATACATTACTAACAATAACATTAATAACATCACTATATCTTTGCTTAAAATATGTTCAAGATGAAGTAAATACTAAAATACTGTTATTTTGCAATATACCAATAGTCATAGCATACATGAAAAACAAATCAGTATTAGGAGTATTTTTATCTATTGCTAACATTCTATATAGTCATTTTATATTAGAAATAGACATCTTAATAACTATTATAAAATATATATCATATTTAGTTTTATATCTATGTGCAAATAAGAAAAGACTATCAAATAGTTCATTTATCCTCTCCGTAGCAGTAATTCAAGCTTTCTTTTTATCATTTGAATACTTCTTTAAAGATATAAAAGTTTCTCTAGAGGACTTCTTGATGCTACTAATAATAATTTTTATCTATTATTTTTTAGCCTTTTCAATCCTTTATTTATTTAGAATAATAGATAAACTAGAGTCCCTAAATGAAACGATAAAAATATTACAAAAAGATAAAACAATAAAAGATGCTTTATTTAAATTAACACATGAAATAAAAAATCCATTAGCGGTCTGCAAAGGATATTTAGATATGATAGATATAAACAAGCAAGAAAAAGCTGAAAAGTATATATCAATTATGAAACAAGAAGTTGATAGAAGCCTAAACATCATAAGTGATTTTGTTGAATATAATAAGATAAAAGTAAAAAAAGAGCAAATAGATTTAAATTGTTTATTAGATGATGTCTATGATTCCTTCAAGATATTAGTAAATAACAAAAAAGTAAAACTAGAATATAAAGATCGTGACGATGAAGAAATCTATTTTGAAGGAGATTATGAAAGATTAAAACAAGTTCTAATAAATCTTCTAAAGAATGCCCTTGAAGCAACTGAAGAAAATGGCAAAATAGAAATATTTTCCAACATTTATAAAAAATATTTAGAAATAGTTATAAAAGATAATGGCATAGGTATGAGTAAAGAAACATTAGAAAAGATAAAAGAGATGTTTTATACCACTAAACAAAATGGAACCGGTTTAGGAGTGGCCTTATCAAATGAAATCATAAAATCTCATAATGGAGAATTAATATTCGAATCAGAATCAAATAAAGGAACAACAGTAACAATAAGATTGCCTTTTGTGTAATCTTATTGTTTTAATATTTCAAAATATTTGATATAATATAAGAAAGAGGAATGATACTATGGAAGACATATTCTTAAAAAACTTACCAACAATAGATCTACATGGTTATGACATGGAGACAGCACGAGTAGCGACAGAAGATTTTGTAAAAGAAAATATAATATTAAAAAATACTACAGCAGTGATAATACATGGTAAAGGAAAAGGATTAGTAAAAAAATCAGTACATGAAACATTAAAAAGGCAAAAGAAGGTAATAAAATATCATACAGATAACCTAAATGATGGATGTACAATAGTGTATTTATCGGTTGACAAGTAAAATACTATATGCTATAATAAATTACAATTTTAGGGAAGATGTTGTATGCATAATAATCAAAAAATAATTAAACAAATAAAAGAAATAAGTACACTCATAAAGCAATTAATCATAGTAGTTCTTCTTACAATAACATGTTTAATAATATTTATTATTGAAGCATTATAATATCAATTAGGAGGGTTTAGATTATGGAAGACGAAAGACAAATAAATTGGTTAGGATTATTTATAAAGATATTAATAGTATTTGTATTTATTATAATAATAATATGGTTAGTATCTAAAATAGTAAATAATAATAAATTATCAGACACATTTAAAGATAATATAAATAATATGGAAGAAGTAGCGATTTCATACTTTAAAGAAATAGATTTACCACAAGAAAAAGGAAAAAGTATAAAAGTTACACTTGAAGAATTAATTGAAAAAGAACTAATTGTTTCGGTAGATGATGATAAAAATAACTCTTGTGATGTAAAGAAAAGTTATTCAAGAATAACTAGAAATAAAAAAGATTACAAAGTAGAGACGACACTAAAATGTGGTAAAGAAGAAGATACCATAACAAGAACATTTAGTTTTAAAGATTGTAAAAATTGTAATGGTACAAAAACGGATACTGAAGATACAAACAAATCAAACAATTCACAAAATACAAATACCAATACCACCACAACAAAGACAACTTATTACGAATATGTAAAAGAAGAAACAACATATACAAATTGGGTTAAAGGTGAAAAAACTGGAAACAACATTGAAAATAAATATGAATATTATGGAGTAGAAGAAGAAACATATTATACTCTAGGAATAATAAATAAAAATGATAAGAATACATCATATAAAATAAAATTAGATAAAGTACCTAATAAAGATTATTATTTTACCAAGATCAAGAGTGTAGAATACTTATCGAATGATGAAGATAAATATTTATCTCAAGATAAAACATCAGTAGAAAAAACAATCAAAAAAATGCCATCTAGTATTAAAAATTATTCATTAGGAAAAAATGACTTCAACTATAAATTAGCGGTATACTATAAAAAGGGCGACTTTTACATAGATGCTAAATTACAAGATATAAATACATCAAAGTCAGCTTATAACAATATATATTTTGTACCATTAAAAATAACAGTAATATTTTCTTCACCTAAAATAACTAGTGAAAAACCAAGCGGTAATTATGAAACAATATCATATTATCGTTATGTAACAACTAAAAAAGATGTAAAATGGTCTACTGAAGCGTCACTTGATGGATACAAAAGAACAGGAAATACAAAAGAAGAATAGAGCAAAAAAGTTCTATTCTTTTAATATGCATCATTTTAAAATCTTATCAACAATACCATATTCTAAGGCCTCTGTACTATCCATAAAGTAATCTCTTTCAGTATCGTTATCGATAGTGACAATATCTTTACCAGTAGCCTCTGCCAAAATTGTATTAAGTTTTTCCTTTAATTTCAAAATCCTCTCTGCTGCTATTTTAATTTCTGTAGCCTGCCCCTGCGCTCCACCCAGTGGTTGATGTATCATAACTTCAGCATTAGGGAGAATAAATCGTTTTCCTTTTTTCCCACATGTAAGTAAAACAGCGGCCATTGAAGCAGCAATTCCCACACAAATTGTGGATACATCACTTTTAATAAAATTCATGGTATCGTAAATAGCCATCCCAGCAGTAATAGCACCACCTGGCGAATTAATATACAAACTAATGTCATCATTATTTAAACTATCTAAATACAAAAGTTCAGCCACTACTATATTAGCAGTATTATCATCAATTTCTCCATTCAAAATAATAATTCTATCCTTAAGTAGTCTAGAATAAATATCATAAGCTCTTTCACCCATATCATTTTTTTCAATAATAGTAGGAATTAAATTCATATAAATCACCCATAACTAGTATAATATATAATAGCGGTGACTATAACAAAAAAAGTATGACAAAAAATAACATAATATGATATAATAATAATATAGACTATCCAAAAGGAGGAAATAATATGGAAACAATAATAATAACCTTGGATAATGGAGAAAAAAAAGAATATGTAAAAGGTATAAAATTAAAAGAAATAATAAATAATGTCAAAAATAAATTAACAGATACAATAGTAGGAGCACTATATAATAACAAAATGATTGATTTAGAAGATACATTAACAAAAAGTGGTAAATTATCATTATATGATGTAAACACCAAAGATGGAAATAAAATATATGAAAAAGGTCTACTATACTTGTTTGAAGTATCAGCAGTAGAAGTACTAGGTAAAGATACTACCATAATCGTAAAACATTCCATAGATAAAGGTGTATATTGCAAAGTAAGTAAACCATTAGATGAAGAAACTCTAACTAAAATAAAAAAACAAATGAAAGAAAAGATTAAAGAAAACATACCATTTAAAAAAATAGAGACAACAAAAACAGAAGCAATAGCCTATTTTAATAGCATTAAAAGGGAAGATAAAGTAAGAACACTAGAATATATGAAAACAAACTTTGTAACACTATATAAATTAGGAGATACCTATAACTATATAATAGGAGATTTACCATTTACAACAGGAGCCTTAAAATATTTTGATTTATCACTTATCAAAAATAAAGGTGTTGTTGTAAGATTCCCATCAATTTATGATAATGGCAAAGTAGTAAAATATACCCATCATGAAAATTATTTCAATAGTTTAGAAGAATATGCTGTTTGGGGAAATAACCTAAATATAAATAATCTTGGAGAATTAAATGAATTTATAACAAATAATAATGCTGGTGACATTATACAATTATCCGAAATAATGCAAGACTATAAATTACTTAGTATAGCAGAACAAATTGTCCTAAATAAAGATGACTATAAAATAATACTATTATCAGGACCATCAAGTTCAGGAAAAACAACAACTGCCATGAAGTTATCACTATATTTAAGGAGTTTAGGCTTAAATCCTACCCATTTATCATTAGATGATTATTTTCATGAGAGATCAGAAACACCATTAGGACCAAATGGTAAACCTGATTTCGAGTCATTAGCGGCCATTGATGTCAAGCTATTTGATAATCAAGTTAGTAAAATGCTAAAGGGGACATCAGTGACTGTACCAACATTTAACTTTATTGATGGAAAGAAAGAATATAAAAGAGTTGTAAAACTAAAAGAAAATGACATTCTTATAATAGAAGGACTACATGCCTTAAATGAAGAATTACTAACTAATATTCCCAAAAAGAAAAAGTTCAAAGTATATATAAGTCCATTAACATACTTGAATATTGATAATGATAATAGAATAGGCATGACCGATCTAAGATTATTAAGAAGAATGGTCAGAGACAATAGAACAAGAGGATATTCACCATCTAAGACATTAGAAACATGGCCTGATGTTAGAAATGGTGAAGAAAAGTATGTTTTCCCATATCAAGATAATGCCAATGCCATGTTCAATACTAGTCTTGCTTATGAATTAGCAGTCATAAAAACTTATGCTGAGCCTCTCTTATATACCATCAAAGAAGATGACCCAAATTATCAGACGGCTCAAAGGCTAATAGAATTATTAAAGTTTGTCTTACCAATACCAAGTGAGACGGTACCAAAAACATCAATAATAAGAGAGTTCATCGGAGGAAGCTACTTCGAGTAGAATTGTCAAAGTATATAAAGAAAAAAATAGCATATATATTAATAGGTGTAATATGAATAAATATAAACTACTTATAATAATATGCTTTTTTCTTGTCACATTATGTTTGCCAAGAGTAGCGGCTACTGTTAACAATTTAAATCTTCTAGGAAAAACCATCATTTTAGATGCCGGCCATGGTGGCAAGGACGAAGGCGCCAGTAGTGGACTGATCAAAGAGAGCAAACTTAACTTAATTCTCACCAAGAAACTAGAAAAGGAACTAATATCTCGCGGAGCAACTGTTTATTTAACAAGAAAAGATGATAACGATTTATCAACAACTACTGTTAATAGAAAGAGAAATGACCTTTATAATAGAGCAAAATATATAAATAAAATATCACCGGATATGTATATTTCTATTCATTTGAACTCATCACCTTCAAGTACTTGGCGAGGCCTTCAAGTGTTTTATACAGGTAATAATAAAGAAAATAAAGTAATTGCTGAAACAATAACAAATCATCTAAAGGAAAATATATCTAATGTTCGTGAAATAAAAAAAGACAATACTTACTATATGTATAAACATATAAAATCACCAGGAGTATTAGTAGAAGCGGGCTTTATTTCCAATCCAAATGATAATTACCTATTAAGAGACGAAAAATATCAAAACAAATTAATAACTTCATTAGCGGATGCCATTGAAAAATATTATCAAAATAAATAAAAAGACTTTCAAAAAAAACAAAAATAGTGTATACTCATAATAGAGAATAGAAAAAGAGGTGAGCCATAAATGCAAAAAATATACCTAAAATATGACGAATATACACCACCAGTCGAATGCGATTATGGTTTCATTAAAGAAATGATCTATCTAGGCTTCCTCTATCCCATTAAAAAGAAAAACTACAAAATGTTTTATATAATGCTCATGACAGAAGTTGCAGTATCAACTTTAATAATGTGTACAATTCCATTTAAGTTAGGAATAATAATTTGCTTAGCTATGCTCTTTATAATAAACACCTTATTTGCGGCCAACTACAATATGATAGTTATTGAAAAACTTTTAAAATCGGGATATGTACCACTAGATTATACATCATCAGATATTTTAATAAAAAAAGGAATATACTTTAAACTACAGTAGGTCTAATTATATTCCTTTTAAATTACCAATAATTTACTAAAAAAATATATCTTTTTTTTGAAAAGTATGATATACTTTAATACAGAATAATGGGAGTTGATACAATGGAAAAGAACTTTAAGACCATAAATGAACAAGTTGACATCCTAAAAAGTAAATCTCTTATCATAGAGGATGAAGAGGCTGTAAAAGAAACTCTATTAAGAGAAAACTATTTCTTTATAATGGGTTATCGACATGTATTTTTAAAGTCAGAAACAGAAAGAAAGTTTATCCCAGGTACCACATTTGATGAAGTATACTCATTATTCACATTTGATAGGGATTTTAGAAATATAATATTCAAAAATGTTTTAGTTATTGAAAATCAATTAAAATCAGTAATATCTTACCAACTATCCAAGAAATATGGATATCGTGAAAAAGATTACTTAAATCCAAAGAATTTTACTCAAGATCATGATAAAGCTCGAAGAGTAAGGGATTTAATAGACAAAATGAAAAGACAAATCAGAATAAATGCCACTAGTCATAATGCTACTATGCACTACATAAATAACTATGGCTATATTCCGCTATGGGTTTTAGTAAAAGTATTATCTTTCGGAATAGTTTGTGAATTATATACCATATTAAAAAAAGAGGATCAAATTGAAATAGCAGAGATATTTGGTACAACTCCAACTATTTTAGAAGATACACTCATAATTTTATCAAATTACCGTAATCTTTGTGCTCATGAAGACATAGTTTTTGAACATAAAACTGAAAGAGTAATACCAGATACCAAATATCATGACTTAATGAACATACCAAAAATGGATGACGAATATATATATGGAAAAAATGATTTATTTGCCGTAATCATAATTTTTAAAATATTACTCAATAAAAAAGCCTTTCGTTTAATGATGAAAGAAATAGAATATGAAATAGAGTTGTTAGATGGAAGAGTGGATACCATTCCAATAAGTAAAGTATTAGATCGAATGGGATTTCCAGAAAATTATATAGAAATAATAGATAAGTAGGTGATAATAATGAATAAAAAAAGTAATAAAATAATAATACCAATTTTAGTATTTGCAGCTTTTGTTGGTGGTTCGACTTGGACATATCTAGTGATAAATCAATTAAGTAGGGGAACAATCACTTCAATAACTAAGGGTGGAAGTTACACCATAAATGAAAATAGCATATCAGGAGCAGTAGACAAAATATATGATGCCACTGTAACAGTAGCCACTTATAAAGATGGTAAGGCAGTATCAACAGGAACAGGTTTTGTCTATAAAAAAGAAGGCTCAACAGCCTATATAATGACTAATAACCATGTTATATCAGGAGGAGATTCTGCTAAAGCAATCTTTAGTGATGGAACATCAGCTGATACTAAAATTCTAGGAGGAGAGACATATTCAGATATAGCAGTACTAACAGTAAGTGCTGCAAGTATAAAACAAATAGCAACAATAGGAAACACCGATAATATAAAATTAGGAGACACTACCTTTGCAGTAGGAGCACCGCTTGGCGATACCTATAGTGGTACAGTAACAAAAGGAATCCTATCAGGGAAAGATCGTTTAGTAGCAGTATCATTCTCTGGTAGTACTTCAGATTACTATATGAAAGTATTACAAACAGATGCTGCTTTAAATCCAGGTAATAGTGGTGGACCATTATGTAATGTTAATGGTGAAGTAATCGGAGTAAATTCATTAAAATTAACTGAAGAAAAAACAAGCTCTTCAAGTTATAGTGTTGAAGGAATGGGCTTTGCTATCCCAATAGAAGATGCTCTATCATATGCTGGTATCATTGAAAAAGGTGAATCGGTAAAGAGACCATATATTGGAATAAGTATGTTAGATATAACAGATAGTTATTACTTATGGCAGGCTGGAATAACTTTACCAAAAGGTGTTGAAAAAGGAGTAGCAATTCTAGAAGTAGTATCATCTTCACCAGCAGAAAAAGCCGGACTAAAGAAAGGTGATATCATAACTAAATTAGAAAAAGAAGAAATATCTTCCGTAGCAGAACTTCGTTATGAATTATACAAACATAATCCAGGAGATAAAGTAACAGTTACTTATAATAGAAATGGTAAAGAGTTAACTTCTGAAGTAACCCTTGAAGAATCAAAATAATCTAGATTAATTCTAGGTTATTTTTTTCCACTTCAATCTTAAATAAATTTAAGTTTTCCGTGGTGTTAGTGAGCCAAAAATATTTGTCTCCCTAACAAACAATATTTAAGTATATATTCCTTGCTTCTATATAATAGATATGATTAAAAATAAAATAATAATGTAAAAAAAATATAAAACTATTGTATTTTGTATGTAATATTTGTTATAATAAATATGACAAAAAGAAAGGTGAAGAAAGATGGAAGAATACAAAATAACATCACATAGTGATAATGAAACAATAGCAATAGCACAAAACATAGAATCAGAAAAGTTTCCTAACATGGTAATATGTTTAAATGGCGATTTAGGTAGTGGAAAAACAATGTTTACTAAAGGATTTGCTCATGCTATGGGAATAGATGAGATAACATCTCCAACATTTACAATAATAAAAGAGTATGTCGGAGAATTACCATTATATCATATGGATGTATATAGATTAGAAGATTCACATGAAGATATAGGAATAGAAGAATACTTTGATAAAGGTGGAGTAACCATAATAGAATGGGCTGATATGATAAAAGATATCTTACCAGAAGAAAGATTAGATATTAAAATCAAAATAGCAGATGATAATACAAGAATATTAATATTAAAACCACATGGGGAAAAATATGTAAATATATGTGAGGCCATAATATGATAAGTTTATTTATAGATACATCACTCGAAGATGTATCTATTGCCTTAGTAAAAGAAGGAAAAGAATTATCTCAAATACATGAATACATACCAGGAAAACATTCCATATATGTAACTCAGTATATAAGTGATATTCTAAAAAATAATAACTTATCCCCAGATAATGTTGATGAAATAATCGTCGTAAATGGACCAGGATCATTTACTGGTATCCGAATCGGAGTAACAATAGCCAAGATGTTTGCTTATATTGAAAAAATAAGAATTGTAACCATAACATCTTTAAAAGCAAGAGTCCTAGGTCATACTGGAAATTATTTACTAACAACAATAGATGCCAAACACAACAATTATTATGTTGGCGTATATGATAAAGAATATAATACTATAGAAGAGAAGTTTGTCTCTAGTGAAGAAGTAGAAGAACTAAAAGAAAAATATTCCCCAGTAGTCATAGACCAAACAACCCCATATGTTATCGAGGACATTATATCATATACAAAGAATCTAGAAAGTGAAAATCCACATGGTGTAAATCCCATCTATCTAAAACTACCTGAAGCGATGGAGAAAAAATGTTAAGAGAAGTAATAAAAGATGACCCAAGTCCTTATGTAAAATATATAGAATATATTGAAGAAGATAAAATATTAGGATATCTAAAATATTCTCTTATTTATGACCGTATGGAAATAGATAATATTCTTGTTGAACCAGAGTATCGTGGTCAAAAAATAGGAAACAAATTAATGAGTAGATTAATAAGTATAGCTATCGAAGAACATGTCGTAAATATAACTTTAGAAGTAAGAGTAAGCAATGAAATAGCCAGAAATCTCTATAAAAAGTTTGGCTTTAGAGAAGTAGCCTTAAGAAAGTTCTATTATGGAGATGAAGATGCTATACTAATGGAAAAACAGGTGATGTAAATGAAAGATGTATATATATTAGGAATAGAATCAAGTTGTGATGAAACAAGTATGAGTATTGTTAAAAATGGTAGTGAAGAAATAGCAACCATTGTACTAAGTCAAATAGATATTCATAAAAATTATGGAGGAGTAGTCCCTGAAATAGCTAGCCGTAATCATATCGAAAACATAACAATTGTTTTAGAAGAACTTCTATCTAAAGCAAATATGAAACTAGAAGACATAACCGCTATCGGAGTAACATATGGACCAGGACTAATAGGTAGTCTTTTAATAGGAGTACAAGCCGCTAAAACAATCTCTTTAGTAACAGGAAAGCCATTAATACCAGTTCATCATATTATAGGACATATCTATGCCAATAACCTAAAAGAAAGATTAACATTCCCTCTAATAGCCTTAGTAGTAAGTGGAGGCCATACCGAACTAATCTATATGAAAGAAGATTATTCCTTTACCAAAATAGGAGGTACTCTAGATGATGCCGTCGGAGAATGTTACGATAAAGTAGCCAAAGTATTAGGCCTAGAATATCCCGGAGGACCAAAAGTAGATAAACTAGCCCATCTAGGAAAAGATACCTATAACTTACCATATCCTCTAGACGATAGTACCTATAACTTTAGTTTTAGTGGTATCAAATCCGCTGTCATAAATCTTGTACATAACGAAGAACAAAGAGGAAACACCATAAACAAAGAAGATTTATGTACAACGTTCCAAAATAGAGTCGTAGGAATAATAACAAAGAAAACAATGAAAGCTATAAAAGAATATAAAGTATCAAATCTTGTAGTAGCGGGTGGTGTGTCAGCAAACGCTGGTTTAAGAGAAAAATTAACCGAAGAATGTCAAAAAGAAAACATTCACATATCTTTCCCTGAACTAAAATATTGTACAGATAACGCTACCATGATCGCCGCTGCTGCATACTTTGCCTATCAAAAAAATATCTTTGCTGATCTAACATTAAATGCTATGGCAACAGACACCATATATAAAGAGTGGAAATAAGGATTATAGAAATATAATCTTTTTTTAATTTCTAAGGACAATCTCTATTACAATAAAAAATAATTTCACATAAAATAAAGTGATTATGAATAGAGGTGAAAAACATGGAATTCATAAATCAAAATACCGAACTAGTAATAACCCTACTTACTATGACATTAACATGGATACTTGGTTTTATTTCTAAAAGATGCCCTTATGTAAATAACAATCTAATAATAATACAAAACATAGTAATTGGACTATCAGTATCAATATTCTATTTTATAATAACCAAAGACTTCAATTTAGCCATAACCTTAAGTGGACTATTCGCCGAAACAGGATATAATCTTATTCATAATATAGAAAAATTAATAAAGGAGGGAGATAATGGTAAACATAGTAAAGAAGATAGTACCGGAGAGTAGATACTATCTAAAATGCCCTTATGAAATGACTCCTACTAGAATAGTAGTTCATAATACCGCTAACGACGCTACTGCTCGAAATGAAATAAGTTATATGACAAATAATAACTACGAAACATCATTTCATTATGCTGTAGATGATAAAGAAATAGTTCAAGGTTTGTCTGAAAATAGAAATGGTTGGCATGCCAGTGACGGAAATGGTAAAGGAAATAGAGAAGGAATAGCCATCGAAATATGTTATTCACTATCAGGAGGAGACCGATTCATTAAGGCAGAGCAGAATGCAGTTGACCTAATCGTAGATATATTAAATAGATATAATTGGGATATTGATAAAGTAACAAAACACCAAGATTACACTAATAAATATTGTCCTCATAGAACACTAGATATGGGTTGGGATAGATTTATAAATATGATAAACGAAAAACTATCAGAAACTAGAGCCAGACCTTTTATTGTAGGAACAAAAATATACAATACTGAAGATATCTATCTAACCGAAACAGCAGGATATGGCGGAGGGCAAATGTTACTAACTAAAAATACTGAGTCAATAGTAAAAAAATACCACTATAATAAAGGATTATATATGGCACTAGGAACAGAAAATACATATTATGATGCAGCATGGACTAATAACTATAGTAAGTTTACAACAGTAAAACCATCAGTAGAAGAACCAAAAAAAGAAGAAAATACTACTCCAGTTGAAGATAATAAAGAGACAACTAAAGAGCCAGAAAAAGAAGATAATAATAAAGAAAATAATAATAATCAAGATAACAAAGATACAAATGATAATGACTTAGATAAAGAATTAGAAAGACAAAATCCATTGTTATGGTTTATAGATAAAATAATAAAATTACTAGTAAAAATATTTAAAAGAAGGAAATAAATCCTTCTTTTTTAGAGTTCACACTTCGTTGTTCACTGCTATAGAAAGCCTAAGGTCTTTCTATAGTAATTCATAGCCTTCAGTAGAAGTCTATGAATTATTTACATTATTTGTAAAGTTATAATAAATATTAAATATTAAAGAAAACACCATAAATATTAAGGTGTTCGCTTGTTTTTAATATATAAAAAATGTTATAATTGTATTAGGAGATATTCAAATAAGTTGGGTGCTTGTCGAACTTCTATTAAGGAAGGGAGGCGATATTATGAGCAAGAAAGATTTTTTAATTTTCTTTCAAACTATAACAATCTTCCTTTTGATTATATTGTTATTTAAAACATTTAATTAAAAAGAAAATCACCTAACTTAAGACATTAAGTCAGGCGAAACCAAATTATTGGCAACACTCAATTGTGACTATTGAATGTTTCCTATTTTTATTTTATGCAAGTCTTCTTGCTTACATACTAATAATAGCATAAATAAATACTTTTGTCAATCAAAGTAAAAAATTAAAAAACTACCATAAATATTAAGGTGTTCGCTTGTTTTTAACATATAAAAAATGTTATAATTGTATTAGGAAATACTAACTGTTTGAGTACTTGCCAACTTTCTAATGAAAGGAGGCTTGATATTATGAAGAAAAAAGATTTATTAATCACTTTTCTAATATTAATTATCATTTTATTAATAGTCTCTTTATTGACGCTAATAATAAAGAAATAGTACTCAATCTATAAAAGATTAAGTACTTAAACCATATAATATAGGTAAGTACTCAACACCGTAAGTTAAGTATTTCCTATTTTTATTTTATGCAAGTTTCCTTGCTTACATACTAATAATAGCATAAATACATACTTTTGTCAAACTAATAAAAAGTATATACCTCCAACTACTATATAATAAATACGGCTGGTATCCTATTTAAAGACAATAAAAAATATTGGCTTTAAATAGCACTTTAAGACCCAAGACTTAAAGTGACAAAAAATAAAAAAATACCCATCTTACCCTTTATAATATCCCTAAAATATGATACAATGAAATAGAGAAAAGTGAGGTAACAAGATGCAAATACAA
>CAKPAL010000014.1 GCA_934132925.1 uncultured Bacilli bacterium | reverse complement strand
AGTTCTGTTTCACTACCAACATAAATATTTATACCATTTTCTTCTTCCTTCATCTTAGAAATACTATCTATATCTTCAAATTTACTAAGTATTTCTTTTACTTTATCAATATTAGTAAACTCTGGCTGTTTAAGCATATTAGTTCTTCCACCAAAGTAAGCATCTTCTCTTTGTGCAGTAGTAAATTCATGAAAAGCATCATAGAAGGTATTATATAATACTTCATATTGACCAACATAATCTTTTATAATTGGTTTCACTTCATACTCTAGTTTTTCACTTACCTCATTAATAGGAGTACCAACCACTAACTTATTAATAAGTTCTACCGTCTTCTTTACATCTTCTTTAGGAACAGTATTTGGTAAGTATAATGACTTATGCTGTACTACACCTTTATCAGTTATTACTATCGATAATATTTTATTATCTTCTAATGGAACTACTTCTACTTTCTTAAGTCTATTATCTTTAGAAGCACCTCCTAGTACAACTGCTGTATAGTTAGTTATCTCACTAATAATTTCTATACTCTTCTTAATAGTATCATTCAAATCTAATGTATTATTTCTAAAAATAGTTTGAAGTTTTAACATATCTTCTCCCGTCATATTTTTAGGTTTCATTAAATTATCCACATAATACTTGTAACCTTCCTCACTAGGAATTCTTCCTGATGCAAAATGATTTTTTTCTAGTAGATGTAACTCTTCCAAAGCTACCATTTCATTTCTAATTGTAGCACTAGAACATTTTAATTTCTTACAAATATGATTTGAACTAACTGGTTTAGCAGTTCTAATATATTCTTCCACTATTACTTTAAGTATTTCATTTTGTCTCTTGGTGATCATAATATCACTCCTTTTAGCAATTATTTATTTCCATTGCTAATATAATTATATTACTATTCTTTAGCAATGTCAACTAAAAATTGCTAATTTTTTATATTTTTTTATTTTTTTTATCACTATGTAAGCTTATCATCTTACATAGTAGTTTATAGCCTAAGTCTATAAACTAAATATCAACCATATCTATTATATTCTAGAGTGAATACTTTTTTTACACATAATAAATACCACAAAATGTGGTATTAATCAATTACTTTATCTTTATATTCACTAACAGGCTTATAACTTAATCTATGATACTTAGTAATACCATATTTCTTAATAGCCTCAATATGTTTTTTAGTACCATAACCCTTATTACTAGCTAAATCATACATAGGATATATCTTATCTAAATCATACATCATCTTATCTCTTGTAACTTTAGCAATTACCGAAGCTGCCGCTATTGAAATAGATTTAGCATCTCCCTTAATAATACTAGTAGTAGGTACATCTATATCAAGAGGCATCGCATCTATTAAAACATGATCTAATTTAATATTAGTATTCTTAATTGCCTCTTTCATAGCTATTTTAGTAGCCTCATAAATATTAACTTCATCGATAACCTTTTCATTAACTATTCCAATTCCAATAGCTATTGCCTTCTCTTTAATAATCTTATAATATTCATCTCTTTTCTTTTCTGATAACTTTTTTGAATCAGTAAGTCCTTCTAATACAAAGTCACGAGGAAGAATAACACAAGCCGCTACCACACTTCCTATTAAAGGACCTCTACCAACTTCATCAACTCCGCCTATATATTCTAAACCATTTTCATATAATTCATTTTCATACTTATATAAATCTACCATATAATTTACTTCCATTTCTTTAATATATTATTTACTTTATTTTGTCTTTCAATATTATTTACACTATCAATTCTTCTTTGCAACTTCTCTGCTTTCATACCAGGTGTAACAATATTACTTCTAACATTACTAGAACTACTACCACCAAACATCTTATTAATAAAGGCCTTCTCCTTTTCTCTACCTCTTTTTGCCACATCATTATGATTAGCAGTCCAAGTTCTATCAAATACCTTACTTAAATCTTCTTGTCTATTCATTATATCACCAACCTAATTGTATCACATATTTAAAAGAAAAAAAACTACTAATTAATACATTCCCTGTATTTTCTTAATAGTTTCATTACTCAATGAAGATAATTTCCAATTACCATTCTTATCTTTAATTACTTCAAAATCTATTGTATACTTAACCTTATCTTTAGTCTTCTCAAGAGCATCTAGTTTACTATTATTGTATTCTTCTACTGTATAATCAGTTCTATTTTGATATTTACTAACCGCATCATTAACTGCCTTCTTATAATCTAATACCTCAATTTCTGTCGTAATAGTGGCTCTATCACCATCTATCCTTTCATTCTTAACCTGATAAGTCAAACCTTTATATTGTTTCTCAATTAAACTTCTATACCTATCCTTTTGTTTACTAGTAAGTGTTTCTTCATCAATAACTTCATCAATACCAGTCTTAATATCCTTATCAAGTGTTTGATATTTAGTAAGTAATTCTTCTACTTTCGAAGTTGGTGTATTAGCTAAAGAACAACCCACTAATAAAACTAAAAATACAAATACTGCTAATATCTTCTTCATATTAATCACCATTTATATTTTTTACCAATATTTACATTTTATACTAAAAATCATAACTATTTATTAATGATATTACTTTTTCTTTAGAATAACCACTAGTAAGTAAATGATTATATATTTTATTCTTAAGTTTTAATCCCGAATATTTCTTATTAGTCCTAATATCTTTATCAATAATCTTCCTCATTCTTTCATTTAAAATATCATCATTAAGTAAATCTATATTATCTTCTATATCTAAAGAAGAAATACCAAGCTTATTTAATTCATTAATAATTTTATAATCACCCCAAGAAGTAAAATTCAACTTATCTTTAATATAAGCTTCTGTAAATCTCCTATCATCTAAATAGCCCATCTTCATAAGTCTACTAATAACTTCATCAATTAAATCAGTATCATCTTCTTTTTTTAGTAAATAATTCTTTATCTCCTTAATACTTCTTAATCTAACATTAATATATTTAATAGAAGCATTTACTAAAATACATATCTTATTATCCCTTTTCAATTTATCATATAAATCATAATCTATTCTTTTTTTTAACAAAAGTTCATTATTAGTAATAACACTCTCATCTAATTCTAATACTTCACCATTCGATAAATATACATTATATATATTTTTTTTCGTTAATTCATATTTTACTATCTCCATATACACCTCTAAAACAAAAGAAGTAAATATTACTTTTCTTTTACTTCTTTTCCAAATTCTTTTTTCTCTTCAATCATTGTCATTGTAATATTATCATCAATTTCTGCTAAAGCATTAGGATCTATATTAGATAATATAACCTTTTCCTTAACAGTATCAATAATAACCTTACCCCAAATAATACCATTTTTAATTGTTAAATCATTAAACATATCTGGAGTAATAACTTTAAGAAAATAACCAAAAGCAAGTCTCTTCGTAGCTACCACTAATCTCTTATCAGTAAGAACAATAATGTTAGTATTAATAATCTCATAACTATTATAATTTTTTTGAGCAGCGAATACATACTTAACCTTTTCATCATCACCAATAAACTTTGAAGCTACTTTAGCATGAGCCTTTAATCTAAAAGCTACTGTTAAAGGATATTTTCTCTTAAACTCCTTTACTCTTTTATATATTTCATTATTCATATTAATCAACCTTTATATTCTCTTTAATAAAACTAACAAAAGTATCTTTATCAACATATTGACCAATAGAGTCAATAACTTTATCTCCTACCATAAATAATGTAGTTGGAGTACCCCAATTCTTTGTTCTTAAATAAGAATTAGAATTAGATAAACTATTATACTCATCACTAGATAATTTAGCAAGATTAATATAGTTTACAGGTATACCATATTCATTAGCAACTTCTTCAACAATAGGTTCATACATTTCACAGTAATGACATCCATCATTAATAACTACTGCTAAAAAGGGTTTATTACTAGCCATTAATTCTTCATATTCAGAATATGTAATAGTTCTAGTACCAGCTTCTCCTTCTACTACTGCAGGAAGTTCAATATCAACCTTTTCTTTCTTAACACTAGTAACAATACCTGCTACTATAAGAAGTACTACTACTAAAAGAATTAATACTATATCTTTTTGTTTAGAAGTTAACTTGAAACTCTTCTTCTCTTCTTTCTTCTCAGCAGGAGTAACAACTTTCTTTTCTTCTTTCTTAATTTCTTTTACTTCTACTTCTTTCTTAATATCTTTTTTAACCTTTTCATTAGTATTTACTTTTTTACTACCTGTATTAGTAGTCTTATTTTTTTGATTCTTATTAGTTTTATTTTTTGTATTTTGTTTTGCCATAATTATTCCTCCTAATGATAGTTTACACTCAAACCATTAAAAAATCAAGTACTACATTAGGATTTTGTCGATTTTTGTACTTTTTTTATTTTTTTTAATTTTTAATATTGACAAAATAATCATATTAGTTTATTATATTAATCACCAGTTCGATTTAAACTTGATTTAGGCGAATTGGTGCTAGTATCACACTAGCCAACCCCTTTTTATTCTTTTTGGGAGGTTGTTCCTTAAGGGGGTCAACCTCTTTACTTTGAAAAATCATGTCATCTTAAAAAAGATGACATTTTTTATTTACTATTTCTTTCTTGAACAAAAGAATTAACAAACATTATTCCTTTAGTAGGAGTAACTTTAGTAAGAAAATAATTAAACTTCATATTATTAGGAATAATAATCAATTTATTCATAAACATACCATCTATCGCTACCTTACTAGCATATTCACTACTCAAAGAAGATATGTTAAACTTTACATCTGCTACTGCATTAAAATTAGTATTAACAGGTCCTGGGCAAAAAACTGATATCTTAACATTAGACTTATCCCTTTTTAATTCCTCATATATAGCAAGTGATAAACTAACAATATAATTCTTCGTAGCATAATAAGTAGCCATATAAGGACCCGGCATAAACCCAGCCATTGAAGCAACATTAAGTATTCTACCATAATTTCTTTTAACAAAATCTCTTAAAAATAGTTTAGTCAAAATATGATATGCTTTAACATTTAAATCAATCATATCCATTTCCTTATCCAAACTTGTTTCTGTAAAATTACCAGCATCACCAAAACCTGCATTATTAATTAATATATCGATATTTTCATCTTTCAATTTTTTATATAAATTAATACACTCTTCACCAATAATCAAATTATAACCATAAGTATGTACTTTATCATAACCCTTGAATTCTCTATCAAGAGCCCTTTTATCTTTAGATACCAAATATAATTCATATCCTAAAGAATATAAATACTTAGCCATATCTCTTCCCATACCCGAAGAAGCTCCTGTTATCAATGCTTTCATTTCCTTATCTCCTTTCAAAAAAAATAATCATTACTGATTATTTCTCTTCTAATTTATCAATTACACCTTGAGCCACTGAAATAGTTTTCTCTTTCAAATCATCTGCTATACCCTCAAGAACAGGAGTACCCTTTTCTTTAGCAAGCTCAACTAATTCATTAGCCTTATCTTTAAGTTCATTACCCTTCTTTTTAGCGGCTTTTAAAACAGTCTCTTTATCTAACTCATCAAGATCTTTTTTAATTTCATCAACTTTAGTAGTAAACTCATCTTTAATCTCAGATACTGTCATATCATCAACATTTTTCATAAACTCATCAATTTTCTTTTTAATATCCCCTCTTAATTCACTACCTTTTTTAGGAGCAAACAATAAAGCAATACTAGCTCCAAGTCCAGCACCTAACACTAATTTACCTAATCCTTTTTTACTCATTTTTATCATCCTTTCCTTTACTAAATATTTTTTCAATAATCATACTAACAAAATCTACTATCTTATCAGTAATAAATGTAACCTTACCAGTAACTAACGAAGCAACCTCAAACACCCCATCTAAAGATTTAACTTTAACAGTAATATTATCTACAATTTTTTCTATTTTATCCATAGTAATAATTAACTTTACAGTTAATACTATTAATGCCACTAATAAAATAACACCTAAAATATATAAAATTACCGGTAAAACTTCATTAACTGTCATTATTTATCCTCCTCATCATACATTGAATCAATTAAATTAAATATATCATTATCTGAATTATTATCTTCTTCCTTATAATTTTCTAATATACCATCTATCGATTCCTCTTCAGCAGGAATAATTTTTTCAAACTCTTTAGTGTCGATAAGTTCTTCACTAGGAGTTTTTCTTTTAGGTATTTCCTCTTTAACCTCTATTTTCTCAACATTACTTTCTTCTTCATTATGATTAACTATTTTAATATCACTCTCACTAGCATCCAAAGTAACATTATTAGCATTAATAACTACATCTGGTGCTTCTTTTTTAGGTTGCTCATAACTTACTCCAAAATCAAAATAATTCTCTTCTGCTGTACCAATCGATACATTCTCACTACTAGTTCTTTCATCCATCATATCAGAAAGTAAATTATCATCTTCTATTTTCTTTTTCTTATCAGCATTTTTAGTAATTTTAACTTCTTGATATAACTCACAATTCTCACATAAATTATCTCTAATATCATCAGTTAAACTACCAAAGGCTTTATTTCTAACTGTTTCAAAATCAACCTTTTTAGAACTTCTTTGTATCTCATAAGCACTCTCATCTTGAACTTTAACTTCATCCTTTGTATAATTCTTATCAAGAACACCATATACTGGAGATATAACAGGAGTAGGTTTAAATCTTTTAGGCTTAGGTTCATCTTTCTTTGTATATAAACTAGCCTTTTTCTCTTCTTCCTTCTTCTTAACCAAAACATTTTGATTACCATATCTAGGAGTCTCAAAATAATCAGGCTCATCCATCTCAATTGGAAAAGAAAAATTATTATTCACAGTTCTACTTCTTAAAGTATCCCTATCACTAATACTATCCCTATTTACTTCTCTTCTTATAGGTTCTTCCTTTACTTCCTCTATCTTTTTTTCTTCTTCTTCAATTTTTTTTCTCATAAAAGTAGGAAGTTTATGTTCTTCTCTTTCTTCAACTTCAACTTCTTTAGTCTCAATAACCTCTTCTTCATCAGAAAATAAATCCTTAATCTTATCTAAAAATCCCATATAGTTCGCTCCTTTTTAATATTCTGGTAAATCAGGAATCTTTGCTTCCTCTTCTCCAACATATTCACTTAAATATTCTGAAAATTTACTTTCAGCATCTTCTGGCTTTTTAATCTTATATTCTTTAAATGAACTAGAATAAAGTTCTTCGAGAATAATACTCTCTACTAATTTATCATTATAATTAATACTATCTAATATAATCATAGCATAAGATAATACATCCGATATTTCCCACTCATGAACATAAGCTTCTATTTTAGCATAATTATAAACAACTTTAATAAAATACTTATCATCATCTTTAGTTATTTTAACATATCCAGTCTTATTATCACTACTATTAATTCTCGTATAAAAATAACTATTATTACTATCATTATCATCTAGATTTAAATTGTTTTTATAATAATAACTAACAATATCCACATATAAATACATATATGTATTATTAATTTTAAACTTCTGATTATAATCTTTATCATATACCTTACTTATCCCCAAAGGTAAATAATACTTATAACCTAAAGCAGTCGTATTATAAATATTACTATTATTTTTAGTAACACTATCTATAATATCATTATAATTATTATCTATCCTAGTACATCCAATACATAAAAGTAATACCATAATTAGTAAAAACTTTTTCTTCATATCATATTATACCTCTTCTACATTATAACAAAAAAAAAACTAAAATGAAATAGTTTTTTAGTTTTTTCTCTAAAATTATCCTATATTTCTTGAATAACTGTAATAATCATCGGCTTATTACCAGTCTGACTAATTAAATATTTTGATAATTCATCTCTAATAGTATTCTTAATTTTATTATATTCAATATATTTCATACCATTAGTATTATCTAGAATAATCTTTTCAGATATCTTTTTAATTTCATTAAGAAGTTCATAAGAATCCCTAACATAAACAAATCCCCTCGTAAGAATCTCAGGACCTGCCATTATCTTTTTAGTTTGTTTATTTAAAGTAACTGAAATAATCATAATACCATTATCACTAAGCATCTCACGATCCTTTAAAACAACTTCTCCAATATCATCACCAATAGTACCATCAATAAGAATAGAACCACTAGTAACTTTTTCAAATTTATTCTCCAAAACACCATTCTTAAATGATACAACATCACCATTTTCTTTAAGAATAATATTCTCTTTAGGAATACCAACCATTTCTGCTACTTCAGCATTCATAACCTGATTTTTATATTCTCCCCTAATTGGAAAATAATACTTTGGATTCATCAAATTAATCATTGTCATTAAATCTTCATTAGAAGCATGATGTGATAAATAATTCTTCGAAGATAAATAAACAACATTAGCCCCTGTTTTAGCAATATCATCAAGTAAGCTGTAGAAGGTTTTTTCCCTATTATCATAAATAGGAATTGCTAAAAAGACCGTATCATCATCATTCAATTTAATAAACTTATCATAACCATTAACAATTCTTAAAATATTATAATAAGGTTTTTCCTTCTCATTAGCATTTAATATAACAACATTCTTATCATTAATATTAGATAAATCACCAATAATATCTTTAGAAAGAGTCAAATAATGATTTTGAATAGCAAAATCAATTATTCTCTTAAGTCTTTTACCCATTATAACAATCTTTCTATTAGTTCTTTCTACCTCAGTAAATAATTCTTGAATACGATATAAATGAGAATCTAATACATTAAAAATAATTCTACCATCACTATTATTAAGTGTTTCTCTAATAAGTGGAGCAATTCTATGTCTAGGAGAAGTAAATCCCGAATTACCAGCATAAACTGACTCCGTAAGAAGACACAAAACATTCTGCTTACCAATATAAGCAAGTTTACCAATATCCGTTTTATATGTTCCTTTCATAAGTGAATCCATAACATAATCAGCAGCATAAAAAATAACACCATCTTTAGTATACATAGCATATCCAAAGTTATCAGGAGTACTATGTGATAAATTAACAGGAAATATCTTAACACCACCAACCTCTATTGGAACATAAGCTTTAATCTCTTTAAAGTTCTTATAATTAATATTACAAGTTTCAAACTCTTTCTTAACAACCTCTAAAGTATATTTAGAACCATATATATTTGGATTACCCAAATCAGATACAATATCAGATAAAGCCCCCACATTTTCATCATGACCATGAGTCAAAAATATACCCTTTATTCTTTTCTTATTTTCTTTTAAATAACTAATATTCGGTATAATATAATCTATACCTAAAGTAAGTTCATCTCCATATTTAAGACCTGCTTCAAAAACAAATATATTTTTATCAACTTCTATAACAAACATATTTTTACCATTTTCATCTAAACCACCTAGTGAAAACATTCTAATTTTACTCAAAATAATCCTCCTCTCATAAAGTAAAAGACCTAAGTAATTATATCAGAAAAAAACTACTTTGTAAAGTCCATATCATTGTAGGATTTTTTTGTATAAAGACATCTATAAAGAAATATTTAATTACAAAGATAATTTTTACAGTTAAAAAAGATTACAACTTTTTCATAAAACATATTTCACATATAACGTATAAAAACAGTATTAAAATTTAAAAAAAAAAAAAATATCAACATTAGGATACACTATGCTAACATAAATTTCAACAAAAACAACTCTCCACCAAAAAAATCAGACAAAAATTTTTCTTTTTTACTTCCAATTTAAACTAAAAAAGTCAAAAGAAAAAAGTAAGATATACTAACCCTACTCTAAATATTATGTTCTATTTTCAATTGATCAAAAAAGAAATCTAAATAGTTATGAAATTAATTTTAATTTATACTAATTTTATATGCTTAATAAAATAAATAAAATTCCAAATGCTGTTATTGAAAAGCCGAACAACCTAACAGCAAAATAATTATCTAATTCAGTGCCTAAAATAGCATTTCTTGGATTGTCTTTTTTATACCACACACACACTTTTGTACCAACTGGTAATTCTGCTCCAGTTTTAAGTATTGAGTTTTGTGCCTCATATTTTTCTCCATTTATCTCATATTCAACAATTGGAGTTACAGGCTTTACAGTTTCTGCCGAATCTCTTGCATAATAAGCATCGCATATTACAACACCTGTAACTTTTTTATATTCACTAACTTTTCCCAATCTAACATTATTATAAAAATCTTTTAATACACTACTTTTGTATAAAAGTATAACACCAATTATCACTAAAATTATTCCTAATATTAACCAAATCATATTAATTTTCCTCTCTCAATTTAACATATGCATCATATAATCTTTTCTTTTTATTTTTTTTCATAACATCTTGAACTCCCACATAAATGAAAAGTAACCCAATTATCAAAGGTACAAATACTCTTAGTAACAATGAAAATCTCGGAATAGAATTACTAGGCTCATTCTTATCATAATATAATTTTTCTTTATCTCCCACCTTTTTAAAATACATACCACTCGTTTCATAATCTAAGGTATATTCATAGCCATCTACTTCATATGTATATATAGCACGAATACTCTCTTTCTTTCCATCTTTCGTAGCAGTTTCATAAGTATAAATATCAGAAATTTTTGCAATTGTACTATCATAAGTAATAATAGTTTTCAACATAAACATAAGCCCAGAAATTCCTATTATTGTAGCTATTCCTCCTAATCCTGCAAAAATAAATGTAAACATTACATCAAATATATTCATCTTTTTACTTTCTTTTGGTTTTTTATACTCAGGAATATATCTAATCAAATTAGAATCAACCATAGAATATTCATCATAATGTGCTTTATCATAAAATACTGCATCTATTTCATCATTTTTTGATTTTTTATTATTCTTATTAAATATCTTGTTTTTATTAAGTATTAAATACCTTATAACAAGTCCACTAAATAAAATTAACAAATATAATAATACACTTTCTATAATGATTTTTTCTGAAACATCAAGTATAGAACACACAACTAAATATATTACAAATATACCAAATGTAATTCCAAAAAAAACAGAACCTTTATCCACATAAAAACCTTCTCCTTCAACGCTTAAAGAATTACTCCTCTTTCCTTCTAAATATAAACCATCTTTAACGCTGTTAACTTTAAAGTTCTTCGAGGAAAAAATAGTCTCATCCTTTAACTCACCATTATATTCGAATTCAAAAGTAACATCATACCCTCTTAATGTTTTATCAGAATTTTCTATTCTTTTTACTTCTTTAACTCTAGCCTTTACAATAGTAGCATTTTTCTTAAACTTTCTAACTTTTATTTGTGAATAAATTGTTAAAACAATCACCAGTAATGGTATCAAAATAAAAGGAATAATAATTAATGTACCAACAAAATTTGAAATAGTACCAATTAAAAGATTATATATTTTTCCCATAAAATCACTCCCATCTTACATATACTTTAATTTTTCCTTCATTTTATATCTATATAAATATTATATAATATTTCTATTTTTTTATCAATACCATTTTTTTAATTATTAATCCTTTTTAGAAATGTTACCGATTTTCATTAGTTAAAATGTTACCATATGAGATATATTTTTTTTTGAAAGGAAATGTTCAAAATAAAAAATAAAGCATATACTTTAAAACTTGTTGAAAAAAAACAATATGTAACCCATCAATTTACTTAAAAAATAGTAAAAGTGAAAATAATTACTCTAAATGTGAACGATTTGTATGAAATAGTGTTATAGAAAGTCATAATAAAACAGTTACTTACTCAAAATTAAAGCAAACAAGAACGAAATACAGTGTAGATGAAATAAACCATTAGTTATGTTAAAGTATATCAATTAAGATAAAACAAAAAATAGTAGTTGATTATTTTAACCAGTAACTACTATTTTGCCTACGAAATTTTTCTACATCCTATTATCTAAATATTTCTTCGTACTAGAAATAAATACAATTAAATAAACAATACCAAGTAAAAAACCACCCATAACATCACTAGTATAATGAACCCCTAAATATATTCTACTAAACCCAATCATCAAAATTAATAAAGATAAAAATATAATCAAACTAACCTTAATATTCTTATTATCAACATATCTATATATCAAATAAATCAAATAACCATAAAATACCATACTAGTAATCGAATGCCCTGATGGAAAACTATAACCATTCTCATTAACCAATCTATTAATATTAGGTCTATCTCTAGCTACAATTACCTTTAATAAATTATTAATAATAGTAATACCAATTAAATTACTAGCTAGTAATAACTTAATTCTCTTATTCCTAATAAAAATAATAGCTATAGTAGCAATAACAATAATAAATATAACCGAAGATAAATTAGTAATAACTTTAATAATACTAGTAAGTTTATCATTAATAATATTATCACTTATAAAATCATATAAATAATCAACATAAATAACCTTATCAGTAACAATTTTATAAGTAAATATTGCAAATATAAATATACATAAACAAAGAACAATCCATTTCAAATACTTTTTCATATACATCCTCCTATCAAAATAACCATTTATAAAATCGTATTATTTATTAACAAGCACACGCACTCTGCATGACTAGTATTAGGAAACATATCAAATAAAGACATACTAACTAAATTATATTTATCCTTAAGAATATTAATATCTCTAGCCAAAGTAATTGGATTACAACTTACATATATAAGTCTTTCAATCCTACTATCCAATATTCTTTTAATAGTAGTACTATCAAGACCACTTCTCGGAGGATCAACTACCACTACATCTTCTACTATTTCATTAATATCACTAGCCTTCTCACAAACAAAAGAAATATTCTTAATATCATTAATACCCTTATTTAAATTGGCCCCTTTAATAGCGGATTCATTCTGTTCAATACCCCTAACACTATTAAAATTACTAGCTAAATAAATACCAATTGTTCCAGCACCACAATATAAATCAAGTAACTTATCCCCTTTACCAGCAAATTTCAATACCTTATCATATAACCTACTAATCATCTTTGTATTAACCTGAAAGAAAGAATCAGGATATACAGCATATCTATAATTACCAACATTAATCATTACATAGTCATTACCAAATACCTTTACACCATTAATAAAGATAGAACTAACATTATCTTTAAGTATCTGAATTAACTTATCATTATCAATATTACCTTTAATAATAACCATAATTTCATCAGTACCCCTAATAATAACCTCATCTATACCATCTAAACAAATACCATTAAGAATACCAATAACCTTATTAATATTATCATTTACTAAGTAGCAGTAGTCAATATTAACTAAAGATTCTCCTACTAAAGCTAGTTTACCATCATTAACCCTCAAAGTAATCTTATTACGATAATTATAAATATTATCATCATCATAAACAATATCCATATCGACATCCATATCACAATATCTCTTAAAAATATCCACTACCATATCTTTCTTATACATAATACTTTTACTATATAAAATATGCCCCGTATCACAACCACCACAAATATCATAATAAGGACAAATATACTTAACTCTGTCCTTACTCTCCTCAATGATAGTAGTTAAACACCCCTCATTAAATTTTTTCTTTTGTTTAGTAATTCTAATATTAACAACCTCTTCTGGTAAAGTTTTAGGAATAAAAGTAATTTTATTATCTATTTTAGTAATACCTCTCAAATCATGAGATAACTTATCAATTTTAACTATCATACACATCACAAAACAAGTATAACATAAAAAGAAAAAGAAGTCTATGTTCTTCTCTTATCAAATAAACTAAACTACGATTTCATAAGTTCTGTAATAATGTCTTCCATTGTAATAATACCAAGAAAATTATTTTCTCTATCTGTAACAATAGCCATATGTGCTCTAGCTGACTCTAAAATCTCAAGACAACTAGCCAAATTAGTAGTCTTACTAACCGTAACTGGAGCCTTCATATTTCTCTTAATACTAATAGAACGATTATGCAAAATCTCATCAAGTAAATCAACCTCATACAAAATACCCATTACCTTATACTCTCTATTAATAATTGGTATTCTATCATGTTTATCCCTAAATATACAATTCTTAACTTTCTCCGAAGAATCAGTATCATATAAAAAAGAAACATCATCTCTATCTACCATAACATTACTAACCTTAAGTTTCTTAAGAAGAACAGCCTTCTGAATAAAAATACTTTCCTTTTCTTCAATAACCCCTTCTTCCTTAATTGTCTTAACAATTTCAACAAGTTCATCTTTTGTCGCAGTAACCCTATGATTATTCTTAACCTTCTTCTCAAACATACCAATAACCTTCGTAATAGGAGTAAGAACACTAACCATACCTTTTAATATATTACAAAGCCTTAAAGCAAAATCCTCTGCATATTCTCTTCCAATAATTTTAGGAGTAATTTCTGTAAACACTAAAATAACAATTGTAAGAATAATTGTAATAAGAGGAATAAACTTATCACCATACAAATTAGAAAAATAATAAGTAGTTAAAGAACTAACAAGTACACTACATACACAATTAATAACAAGTATTGTAGTTAATGTTTCTGAATATTTAGAATATAACATATATACCACTTTTGCAGCCTTATTCCCTGACTCTGCTAATCTCTTAATTCTAATAATATTAAGACTAGAAAAAGAAACTTCAAGAATAGACAAAATAGCAAGCATCACAAGTAATAATAAAATAATAACTATCATAAAGCACCTCTCTCTCTCAAATTAAAATTCTCATTCATATATAAACCAATCTTATTACATTTAATATTATCTACTAAATAATTATAATCAACTCTAATAAAACATCCTTTAGTATAATTATAACTATAATAGTAGTCATTATAACTAAATACCATAAAATGTTCTCTATACTCATTATTCAAATAAAAATTACTAATACTAATATTACAATCACTAAAATACTTACTAAATATCTTTTTATAAATACCCAATAACTCATAAGAATTAATACTATTAATATCTAATATATCCAAAGTAATATTAAGAATATTCCAAAGAAAATCTCCATCTTTACTAATATTACTAAAACTCTTATCTAAATAATAATCACTATAATTATCAATAATATATAAAACTCTCTTATCCATATCCTTATCACTATTATACTTATCAAAATATTCAGTCATAAAATTACCCTTAATATTAGCTAAATCCTTAAATAAATCCACTACTAAAAAAGAATTACCAATATAAACCTTATTAGCAAGATTACCACTAATACTATTACTAACAATATCACATTTAATATTAATCTTACTACATAAATAAACAAATAACTTAACTATAGATAAATTAGTAACCTTCTTATAATATAAAGAACTCCATATATTATTTAAATAACCAACCATCATAAAAGATATAACTTCATTCTTATCATTAACCAAATTAATATCATATCCTACTAACTTACCTAAAGAAATATATAAATACCTAACTCTCTCTAAATCACTCAAATTACTAGGCATTTTCTTAATAATATTATCAATACATTCTTCTCCTACCTTAAACATATCATAACTAGTATATATAAAACCATTCTTATCATTAATAATATCTGAATAAGTATATTCTCTACCATTATTTAAAAAATAATTAACTATATCATTATTATTTTTATCTATAACTATATTAATATATTTAGTATTATTATCAATACTATTTATATCATCATACCCCTTAATAGAAGATATACTCACTTTATTCATACTATCACCATAATAATTGTACCATATAAATAATAAAAAGAAAAGAAAATAAACTATAAGTTTACTTCTTTTTAAGATAAGCTTATCATCTTATCTTATCATATATAGCCTATTCTAGTCTATATATGAACAATCATAAGATATCATATTCGGGGTGTAAACTTTCTAACATTTATTTACACCAATTAAAGTGATAATAACCTCGTATCTTCTTATACATATAACTGATATGGATCACTACTTGTACCAGTTCCTGCCACAATACCTAGGTCAGATGTCATAGAAAGGACTGGCACCACCCCAAACGCATTATAGGCATTGTAGCGGTAGACGTCGCCCGACGAATACACACCCCACGCACTGTCCGCACTGCCGGAAGACGGGGTCAATAACCATCCATAATTTGGAGCTACTATTTCTTTCATCCAGTTATTTGCTGTACATGTTGCATCACTATAAGAACTTAATTGTTGTTGACACAAACTTAAATCGGCGGCATATCCATAATCTGATGGATAAGGAATAGCTATCTTTCCTGTACATGTTAATGTCCTTGTTGGTGTTACTCCTGTTATTACTGTTCCGCTTACTCTTTCTTTATCATACATGGCATCTACATATATACTATTATCATTATGTCCCCTCGTATAATATGTTGTTTCTGCAATCATATTTCTTGTTGTATCATTCTTTAAACCTGTACTTGTAAAATTACATGCTGTTGTTGCATTCTTACTGTCATTATAACAAGTTCCACTCTTGGCATTCCAGTATAGACTTCCACCAACGGTTTCAGTCTCATAGCCACCATTTAATAGTTTCATTAAATCAGCTTGTGACCATTCATTTACTCCATAACCAGAGTTTATACTATCAGCACTACTATCCCATGAATAAGAGCCTATTACACTACCTCTCATTATTTTTACTTTTCCATCAAATACTCCTATTATTCTCCATGTTTCACATGTA
>CAKPAL010000013.1 GCA_934132925.1 uncultured Bacilli bacterium | reverse complement strand
TCTTCTTTGATTTTATTATAAAACATATCTTTAGTATCATAAATAAACTTTGCTTTTAATGTAGCCCTTTTAAAAGTTTCTTCAACAGTAATATTTTCTTTTCTATCAGAAATAGGAATATTATACTCTACACTATTAGCAAGGTAACAAATATCATCTTTAACATCATAGTTAACTAAATAGGCACATATCATTGTATCAAAAATAATACTATTAAAATTTATACCATATTTATTAAACAATACACATATCTTCTTTAAATCATAAGTATATTTAATTTTATCACTTTTAAGTAAACGAAAATCACCATTAAAAACTTCAAAAGGAATATAATAACCATAATCATTATTGTATAAAGCAACACCAAGTATTTCAGAATTGTGATAGTTACCAGGAGTAGCATCTACGTAAATAGCGGTATCCTCTTTTAAAACAACTTTTTTAGGGTCTTTAACAATTTCAAACTTATCAATATCATTGTGAACTATATCTCCAGTATCCATTTTTTTAAGTAATGAGTAAAATCCCAAATTACTATATATTTGTTTTAGTTTATTATTATCACATTCCTTATATAAAAGATCATCAAAAGAAACATCTAAAGGTACATCTCTAAAAATTGTAACAAGTTCTTTGCTATAGTAGGCATCATTTTTGCCGAGAACAAGTTTATCATGAAGTGCACCAGCAATATTATCAATATTATTATAAACATTATCTAAAGATTTATATTCACTTAAAAGTTTAATAGCCCCTTTTTCACCTATACCCTTAACACCAGGAATATTATCTGAAGCATCTCCCATTAATGCCTTCAAGTCAATCATTCTGATAGGCTCAAATCCATAAGTTTCTTGGAAAACACTTTCTGTCATCATAATGTAATCTTTTGATCTAAGCAATTTAACAACAGTTTCTTTACTTATAAGCTGAAGAAGATCCTTATCACTACTTACAATTAGAGCCTCAAAATTATCATCGTTTTCCGTCCATTTAGAAATAGTACCAATGATATCATCTGCTTCATAACCAGGACATTCTAGGTATTTAATTCCCATAGCGGTTAATATTTCTTTAGCTATTGGGAATTGCATTTTAAGTTCATCAGGAGTTTCCTTTCTTCCGCCTTTATAATCAGCATATTTCTCATGTCTAAAGGTTTTACCAACATCAAAAGCCACCATCATATATTGAGGTTTTTCTTCATACACAATTTTATTAATCATATTAACAAAACCATACAAACCATTTGTCGGAAATCCATCTTTATTTCTCATAATATTGCCACTATAAGCAGTAGCATAATAACTTCTAAAAAGAAGATTATTACCATCAACTAATACAATTTTACTCATAACATCACCAAGTCTTTCTATAACAAGTATATCAAAAAAAAGACTTAAAATAAAGTATTTATTCATTATTTTATTTATATAATTATTTCCCAGGAAATATTTTGTGTCGCTCGGAGCCTATAGTCTCCTTGTGTACATTAAAGCCCAAAGTCTTTAATGTATAAATTGAAGCCTCAGGTCTTCAATTTTAAGTTAGCATTAAAATAATATTGTTAAAACGAATAATAAATGATATAATCAAATTAATAAGGAGGAAAAAGAGTATGGCAAAATTTTGTGAAAATTGTGGAAAAGAATTAGCAGAAAACCAAGATATATGCCTGAATTGTGGTGTAAAAGTAAAAAATAAAGATATAAAAGAAATAACTACAGAAGAAAAAAGTGCCAATACAGGTTTTATTTTAGGTTTGATATCAATTATAGCATGGTTGCTTCCCTTAGTTGGTTATCCAGTAACAATATGTGGAATAGTATCAAGTTCAAAAGGGTTAAAGTCTAGTAATGGTAAGGGCAAAGCAAATGCAGGTTTAATTCTTTCAATAATATTTCTAATAGCAACAGTCATTAATTCCATAATGGGTGTAATAATAAACTTAAATAAATAATAAAAAATATTTCCCAAATTATTTCCCGGGAAATATTTTTTTAAAATAAACTAAGCTGACTAGTTTCTGGCATACCATTAAAAATACCCATAGCTTTCATTTTATCAATTAAAGTTTGTGATACTTTACATCTCGTTTGAAAATCTTCAATACTAATAAATGGAGCTTTTTCTGCTTCTTTTTCAATGTTTTTAGCAACAACATCCCCAAGACCATCAATAGCCCTAAATGGAGGAATAATAGTTTTATCATCATCAACGGTAAAGACAGAGCCTTTACTTTTATATAAATCAAAAGGAGCAATTTTAATACCTCTAGCAGCCATTTCTAAAGCAACTTTTAAACATTCAGATATACCATTCTCTTTATTAGAAGCATCATAGCCCTTATTCTCAATTTCCACAATAGCGGATTTAATACTGTCATATCCTTTAATCATAGCATCAATATTAAAGTCAGTTGCTTTAGTAGTATACCAACTAGCATAGAAATACACAGGCATATGTACTTTATACCATGCAATTCTAAAAGCACTTATAACATAAGCCGCTGCATGCGCTTTAGGGAACATATATTTGATTTTAAAACAACTATCAATAAACCATGGTTCAATACCAGCCTTCTCCATTGTTTCTCTATGTTTAGCCCAAGTGTCAGGGTCTTTACTAGCCTTACCCTTACGAACAAATTCCATAATTTTAAATGCTTTAATAGGTTCAACACCATGATACATAAGATAAACCATTATATCATCACGACATCCAATAACATCTTTAAAAGGAACAACATTATTAATAATAAGATCCCTAGCATTACCAAGCCATACATCAGTACCATGGGAAAGACCTGATATCTTAATAAGTTCTGCAAATGTTTTAGGTTTAGTCTCCGCTACCATGGAAATAGTAAAAGGAGTACCAAACTCAGGAATACCAAGTGTACCAGTATCACACATAATCTGTTCATTAGTAACACCAAGTACTTTAGTAGAAGTAAATATACTCATAGTATCCTTATCATCAAGAGGAACTTTAAGAATATCAGTGCCAGATAATTCTTGAATAAGTCTAAGTTGTGTAGGATCAGAATGCCCTAATATATCAAGTTTAAGTAAATCTTGGTCAATAGCATGGTAATCAAAGTGTGTCGTTCTCCATGCACTAGTAGGATCTTCAGCAGGAAATTGGAAAGGAGTAAAATCAGATACATCCATATAATCAGGAACAACAACGATACCACCAGGATGTTGACCAGTCGTTCTCTTAACACCAGTACATCCCATTGCTAGTCTCTCAATTTCACAATTTCTTTTATTCATAATACCTTTATCTTCAAAGTAACCTTTAACAAAACCAAAAGCCGTTTTATCTGCTACAGTACCAATTGTACCAGCTCTATATACATTGTCAACTCCAAATAAAACCTTCGTATATTCATGAGCGGACGCTTGATTTAAATCCGAAAAGTTAAGGTCAATATCCGGAACCTTATCAGCATTAAAACCAAGGAAAGTAGCAAATGGCATATCTTGTCCATCTTTATACATATGCTCTCCACATTTAGGGCAAACCTTATCAGGTAAATCAAATCCACTAGAATAAGTAGCACCTAAATCATTACCATTGTCATCTTTAAAAATACTATTCTTACATTTGAGACATCTATAATGAGCAGGAAGAGGATTAACCTCAGTAATACCCATCATCGTCGCTACAAACGAAGAACCAACACTACCTCTTGAACCAACCAAGAATCCTTCATCATTAGAGTGTTTAACGAGTCTTTGAGCAATCAAGTAAATCGGGTCAAATCCACCACCAATAACACCACCTAGAGATTTCTTAATTTTCTTCTCTAGTGCCTTATCAGTCATCTCACCATCTTCTTCACTCCAATGTTTTTTAACATAATCACTAACAAGCTTTTTGACTTCATCAAAACCACTAATTAAAGTGTTATGTAAATTTTCGAATAACTTAGAATCAAGTTCCTCATCACTAATATTAGGATTTTCTTCACTAATAATTTCCTTCCAGCATTTGTATACAATATCACCATATAATTCCTTAGATATTCTCTCTTCAATATTATGAGGCAAATCATCACCATACCATTCTTTAGCCCTATCAAATACTAAGTCAGTAACCACTCTAGGACAATCCAAATAAGACTTACCATCATCACTCTTAACTCTAGGTGAGAAAGGAATACCGCCAGTATCAATAATGACCTCAATCTCCTCTACCATATCAAGAACTTTATTAGTATTAGTAACAACAATCTCATAAGCAAGTTCTTCACCAAGAAAAGCAAAATCATTAAGCATTTCTTCAGTAGTTCTAAAGTGTTGAGAAGGAATACTCTTAATACTACTTTTAGCAAGAGGATGTCTACCACCGCCAGGTACTTTCTGATTAACAATAATCTCTCTAAATATCTTATCTTCTCTACTAAAATGATGCACATCACCAGTAGCCACAATAATCTTACCGGCTTCTTTAGTAGCACTGACAATCTTTTTAATGTGATCTTTAACTTCATTAACATCTTTAAAGTCACTAGTTTGAATTAAATGGTCATATACTTCAGGAGGCTGGACTTCAACATAATCATAGAAATTAATAATATTAGTAAGTTCTTCACCTTCTTTGCTTCTTCCTTCAATAAAGACCTCACTTTCGTAGCAGCCACTACCAATAATAAGACCTTCTCTAAGTTCATTAAGTTTACTTCTAAGAATTCTTGGAGTTTTATATAAATAGGTAGTATTAGCAAGAGAAATAATCTTAAATAAATTTTTAAGACCAGTCTTATTAAGAGCAATAGCATTAAAATGATATGTTCTACCAAACTTATATATTTCATCTTTTGGAATAAGCTTTTCTAAATCACTAATCTTTTCAAAGTTTTGCATAAATAATTTACCAAGCATTTTATAAAATACCAAGGCAGTTCCCTCAGCATCATAATCAGCTCTATGATGAGCATCTTCATCCCATGGAACATTATATCTTTTAACTAAAGCAGATAAACTATGCCTAGCAAAACCAGTATCGAGTGCTCTAGATAGTTCTAAAGTATCAATAACAGTATTTTTAAATTCACCAAACCCATATTTCTTCATAGCCATTTCAATAAAAGAAATATCAAATTTAGCATTATGAGCAACCATTGGATTATCTCCAGTCCACTCTAAAAATCTTTTAGTAACATTCTCTTCATTATCTTTACCCTTAACCATCTCATCAGTAATACAAGTAAGTTCAGTAATTTTATCAGGAATATGTCTACCAGGATCAATTAATTCATCAAATCTATCAATAATAGCACCATCTTTAATCTTAACAGCACCAATTTCAATCATTTGGTCAGCACCACCAGCATTAAAACCAGTAGTTTCAGTATCAAATACAACATACGTCATATCTTTAAGCATTCTATCATCAGGTCTAACTACAATATTAACAGTATCATCAACGACAGTAAGTTCCGTACCATATAAACCTTTAAATTTTTTATTAGGATCTTCTTGTTTCTTATTATAACCTTTAATAATATCGTAAGCAATAGGAAAAGCCTGACAACCATTATGGTCGGTAATAGCAACTCCCCTATATCCCATGTCAATACACCTACTAACAAGTTCACAAGTATGTTTACCTAAATCAACTTTAGTAATTCCATCCATTTGACTCATCATCGTATGAGCATGAAGTTCAACTCTTTTAATTTCAGCATTATCTACAATCTTTTTATCAGTAGTACCTTCTACTTTATCTACATCTTTATATCTTGTAGTAAATGTAAGCTCATTAGCAAACTTATCCATGGCAACCCTACCATAAAAATTATACCATGAACCAACCTTAAGTAAATCTTTAATTCTAGCATATTCATCATTATCTTTAGTAAATAATTTAACATAAATACTATCAGTATTATCTGTAACTTTAAGAGTAATAATCTTATATCCACTCTTAGATTCAAAGAAATCCATCCCAAAAATCATCCCATTAATCGTAATGTTATCAACTTCATATAATAAATCTTTAATAGGAGTAATACTAGTATCTCTTTTAGGTCTAAAATATTTTTTTTCTTCTACTTTTACTTCGGGAACACTCTCTTTTTTAGGGGCAAAACTACCAGTAGGAATATTAACAATTTTATCATTTTCTATCATATTTAAAATATCATTTTCAGCATCATTACATAAATTAAAAATAATATTACCATTAAAACCATATCTATTAAGCATAGTATTCAAATATTCCTTCTTTTCTGTCATATAAGAAAGTTCAGCCTTATTATAAACATCAAATAAATAATTACCATCTTTAATAGATAACTTTCTATCAATAAAGGTTTTATATTTAACACTTTCATTACAAAGAATATCAATAAGCTTATCAAAATAATCATCGATATAATTATTACTATCATCATCTGTATTAATAATAATATGAATATCTTTAATAGCATTAAAAGTATTCATAATTTTATTACATAATTCTTCATAAATATATATAGGTAGTACTTTATCATTATCAATAATAAACTCCCATAAATTATTCTTATCATAAACAATAATTTTATTAATACTAGAGTTTTCTAAGTAATCTTTACTCATACCAATTTGGTTAAGTAATTTTTCCATTTTATCTTGCATTATACCACCTAAACTTCCTAATTAATATTGTACCAAAAAAAAGAAGTAAATTAAACATCTTTACATCTTTTTTACAAACTTTTTTTCACTCCGAGCCTATCGTCTCTTCCGTGCTATAGAAAGCCTATAGTCTTTCTATAGTAATTTAGAGCCTAAGGTCTCTAAATTAAACTATCATTTTAAGTGTTATCTGCAAAATAATCTAATAATTTTCCAGATACATCTTCCATCATTTTTAAATAAACAAAAATTGCCTCATAATAATCATCAACAGAGGGATTATCTTTAGTTACATCAACAATCTCTCTATTAAAAACAACATCAAAATGTAAGTTATTTAACTCACTAATTTGTTTAAAGATAGCAATATCTTCTTTCATAGAAGATATAATTAAGTCTGCTTTTTCTTTAGTATCAAGTAAAACAAAATCACTAACTAAATTATCAAAATCTTCTTGTTTCATCATTTTCTCATACTAGGATAATTATAATCAACCATTATAACATCTTCATTTTTCTTTTTAATACCAAATTTACCAAGAACAGCTCTGAGTGGATTATTCTTTTGAATATTTATTTTGCTATTTTTTACTGAGCTAGTATCTCTTTGCAAATTAGTAGTATTATTTAAATTGGTACTACCACGAGAATTAGTATTATTCTGTAAATCAGCATTATTTTTAGGTGTTAAATTTTTTTTATAATTATTAGCTAGGTTAGCAATAGCAGCACTTAAACTTTGTTTTTCTGTGTCAGTAAGAGCCCATTTACTATTGCCATAAAAACTACAAAGATTTGAAAAGGCAACATTAATTTCATTAGCAATTACATTAAAATTATTTTCATTAGCGGATTTAAGTTTATCAATAGCGGCAGATAGTTTAGTAATATTTTGTACTTGTCTATCAATTAATTTCATAGCACTTTCAGTACTTTTTATACCTCCTAAAAATTCTTCCGCTTTTGTTTTTTGATATTGTTCTTTCAATCTTTCTAATACACCTTGCTGTCTTCTGTTTTCAATTCCTATCCTAGTGATTATTGGATCTAAAATATTAAATATGTTATCTTCTAAAACGTCATTGTTTAAAACACTATTATAGTTACTAGAACCCATAAATATTCCTCCTATCTACCATAATTATAACATATAATTAATATTTTACATATATAAAAGTCGTCACTTTACAAAAAAAATTAATTAATCAACAATAACTGTGGATAAATAAAAAAATCACCCATTATATTATGAGTGATTTTCATTTTCTAAATATTTTTTAATACCATTAGCGGACAAAGTAGCACATTTGATTCTAGAAGGTTGTTTACTAGTGTCATCAAATGCTAAAAGTTCTTTTAATAAATCTTTATCATATTCCTCTTCATTAATCATTTTCAAATAATTATCAATAATATAGATAGCCTCATCCTTAGTTTTGCCAATAAGCATATTCATCAAAATATTAGTAGAAGAAATACTAATAACACAAGCTTCACCTTCAAAAGAAGCATCTACAATAATATTATCTTCAATCTTTAAATAAATATCTAAATTATCAATACAACTAACATTTCTTGTATTAATTTTAATAAAACTATCATCACTAGTATGTTTCATATTGGCATTTTGATAATTATCTAAAATAATACTTCTTTTTAAATCTCTATCCATTATAATATTTCCTTCCATATATTTCCACTATTTTTAAGTACATTAATAAGTAAATCTATTTCTTCTTTAGTATTATAAAAACTTAAACTAATTCTAACTGTATTACTAACATTAAAAACATTATCAAGCATTTTAGCACAATGATTACCTGCTCTTACACAAATATTATATTTATCTAAGTAAATAGCGGCATCTTGAGCAAATACCCCTTTGATATTAAAAGCAACAATATTAGTATCATTATTTTTATTATAAACTTCAATAAAATCAATCTTATTAAGTTCATTAATCAAATATTTACGAAGATTTTTTTCATATTCATTAATTTTGTCCATACCAATATTTTCTAAATAACTAATTGCCTCACCAAGACCTAGTACTCCCTCTATATTTGGAGTTCCACCCTCAAGCCTAGTAGGTATTTCTCTAAGTTCAACATAACCATCTTTAGTAAACATAGCATTCATTCCACCACCATAGTTCATTGGTGTAATTTTATCAAGTAAATCAAATTTTGCATATAAAACACCAATGCCAGTAGGACCATACATCTTATGACCAGAAAAAGCCATAAAATCAATATCATCATCTTGAACATCAATTTTCTTATGAGGAGCCCCTTGAGCAGCATCTACTACCACAAAAATATTATTATCATGAGCAATCTTACTAATCTCTTTAATTGGTCTTTCATCACCAATAACATTAGTAACATAAGCAAGTGAAACAACCTTTGTTTTATCAGTAATGCTATTTTTAAAGTTTTCAACAGTAACTTCATGTTGTTCATTTAATGGGATATATTTAACTTTAATACCAATTTCTTTTTGTAAAATAAACCAAGGAATAATATTAGAAGCATGCTCACTTAAAGTGATAAGAACTTCATCATCTTTTTTTAAATAATTTCTAAAAAAACCACTTACAATCATATTCATACCATTAGTAGTACCACTAGTAAAAACAATTTCTGATGTTTCTTTAGCATTAATAAAATGTCTAACCTTTTCTCTTGTACCTTCATATAGACTATCTACAATAGCACTATTTTTATAATCACCTCTATGTGCATTAGCAGTATATTCTGTATAATATTTACAGATAGCTTCTTTAACACATTTAGGTTTTAAAGTAGTAGCACCATTATCAAAATAAACAACATTATTAGCAAGCATTTCAAAATCATTTCTATTCATTTATTCACCTCCCATTTCATCCAAAATTCCAAGTATTTTCTCTCTATGTTCCATATCAGGATTAATATTAGAAAGAATCATACCTTTAACAATTAGTTTAACAGAATCACTATATGTTATTCCTCTACTCATTAAATAAAACAAATCTTCTTCACTGATATTTCCAATTGTAGAACTGTGAATAGCGGTAACATCTTCTTCACTAATAAACATATTAGGATTAACCCTATTTTCTGAATCATCAAGAGCAACAATTTTAGTACTTTGATTTAAATAACATCCTTTAATTCCATTATTAACATAACTATTAATATCTAAATAATTAGAACTATCCTTATTAGCAACAATTCTATTAAAAATATCACTAGAAGTTTTATTATCTAAATGATATACATTAATTTTATAAAAGTTATCATTAATATTAATACTAGAAAAGTTATACTTAATCGCAGCGCCCCTCTTATTAAGATTAATATTAACTACCTCATTACATTTATTATTACAATAAAATTTACTAATAATTAATGAAGAATTGCAACCTAAATCATATTTAACATTGAAAGAAATTTTATCATTATTAGAATATTCAAATAAATGAATACATTTGTTATTACAAATATTTATGTTAATATTAATATTATCAGAATCAATATAATCGATAAAATAATTATTATTTTCTTTAAAAGTAATACTATTATTTTCGATAATAACATCATTGCTAATAAAAGGAATAATTTTATTATTAACTACTCTTATTTTATTCATAATCTTCTCCATCAGTTATAACATTTTCATTATTTAAATAATTATTATAACCATTTTTTTCAATATCAAAAGCTAAAGAATAATCGCCAGTTTTAACTATTTTACCGTTACTCATGATATGAACAAAATCAGGATTTAAATATTCAAGTATTTTTGGATGATGGGTAATTATCATAATAGAAGTATTAGGATATTCATCTTTATATTTTTTAATATTTTCACCAACAATTCTTAAACTATCAACATCAAGACCAGAATCAAGTTCATCTAAAATAATAAAATTTGGAGTAAGAAGTTTTATTTGTAATACTTCATTTTTCTTTTTTTCACCACCAGAAAAACCAACATTAAGACTTCTATGAATTAAATCTTTATTCATAGACAATTCATCTGCTCCCTTTTCACATTTTAAGATAAAGTCATATAAACCAATTCTCTTATTATTAATGCTCCCGATAGCGGTTCTTAAAAAATCTTGATTACTAACTCCTTCAATTTCCATAGGATATTGCATAGCAAGAAAAATTCCTTTCTTTGCCCTTTCATCTGTTGATAAAACATTAAGATTGTCACCATTAAAAATTATTTCTCCATTGATAACTTTGTAATTAGCGTCACCCATAATAACTCTTGATAAAGTTGATTTACCAACTCCATTTTGACCCATTATTGCATGGATTTCACCATCATTAATAATCAAATTAAAATTATTTAAAATAACTTTGTCACTAGTGGTTACTTTTAAATTATTAATCTTTAACATAAATATCCCTCGTTTCCCTTATAATTATATCACTTTTCTTTATTTTTGAAAATAATAATATTATAAAAAGAAGTATAAATAACTAATATTTATACCTCTAGTCTTTATACACAAAATCTTCTATTTTCTTTCTATTATTAGGTCTTCTAATTTTTCTTAAAGCTTTTGCTTCTATTTGTCTAATCCTCTCTCTAGTAACACCAAATTTTTGTCCCACCTCTTCTAGAGTCATGCACCTTCCATCATCAAATCCAAATCTAAGTTTTATTACTTCTCTTTCTCTGTCAGTAAGAACATTAAATACATTCTCAAAAGCTTCTCTTAATGCTCTATTAAAAATATATCTTTGTTCATTATTATCAGTATCAGGAATAAATTCAATTAATTCAGAATCTTCATCTTCTCCTATCTTTGTCGATAGAGAAACGGGCTCTAAAATAAGTTCTTGATATTCTCTTACCTTTTCTACAGATATACCCATTTCATTAGCAATCTCATTTTCATTAGGTTCTCTATTAAGGTTAGAAGTAAGATTCCTATAAATTCTTAAATATTTATTTATACTATCAACTAAATGAACTGGATATCTAATTGTTCTTGCTTGGTCTGCAATAGCTCTAGTAACTGATTGTCTAATCCACCATGTAGAATAAGTAGAAAACTTATATCCTTTAGTATAATCAAATCTTTGTATAGCTTTCATAAGTCCAATATTGCCTTCTTGTATTAAATCTAAAAAAGGAAGTCCCCTACCAGTATATTTTTTAGCAATAGAAATAACTAATCTTAAATTAGCATTACAAATAGTTTCTCTAACGGAAATGTATTTAATAATATAATCAAACTGAGTATTTAAATAATCATAATTATAAGAATCATCACCTATACTCTTATCAACAATATCACTAACTAACTCATTATTAGGAATAGTAATATCATTTTTATTTCTACCATTTATACTTTCCCATAAATTAATATATTTATTTATAATTACCTTATCAACTTCGCATACGCTTTTAGCAACAATACTAAGTTTTTTCTTTAGTTCGTAGCGGTCAATTGAAGCAATAATCTTTGAGATATCATAAAAAGTAATATTATAATTATCATCAAAATAAGCAATTTCAATATTATTTTTAATATTAGCTAGCAAACTAAAGTATTCTTTTTCCTCATCAGCAGTAAGTAAAGGATATCTAGTACTCTCATTAAGATATAGCTTAACAAAATCATTACCATTATCAAAAAAATTATCATCAAAATCAACTTCATCTTCTATAGTTTCTTCTTCAATAAGGTTGTAGAAGAAACTATACTTTTGCTTAATTTCATTAGCATTTTTAGAAGTTTTAATTAAGTCAGCAAAATACTTTTCTACATTTTCTTCTCCGTATTTTTCTACTAATAAAAAGCAATTATCATCATTTATTAGTAGGTTCTTTAAATCTAGAGAAAGATAAACAGGATAGTATTTTTTTATTAGAACATCTTGTTCATTTTTATTAGCATTACAATATAGAGTAACAAATAAATTATTAACTGCTTCTTCTCCATACTTACTAATAAGTTTTTGATAATTTTTATAGTCAAAACTTTTTATTTCTTCAATAATAATTTTATCTTTATCAGTCATCATAAACCTCCTCATATCAGGATAACCCATTTAACTAATCGAGTAATTATTCTAGCACATAAATAAAAAAAAGTCAAACAATTTACAATTGCTTGTACTCTTTTGTAATAATATCTAAATCCTTAATTAATTTATCGGCATCCTCCCAAGATTTAAGTTTAACTCCAGAAGCATATTTATGCCCACCACCACCATACTTCGTAGCAATATCATTAACATATGGACCTACAGATCTAATATTTGCTCTAATCAAATTACTTTTAATATCCTCTGATAAAAATACCCATACAATAATCTCATTAACAAATTTCAAATCATTAATCATATTACCAGCAGCGGCACTATCGACACCATATTCTTTCATTAATTTATCAGTAAGTTTAACATAAGCAACTCCATTTTCAGTTAGAATAAGATTTTGATAAATATAACCTTCAAATCTAACCTCTGCAATTGGTCTTTGATATAGATAACCATATAATTTTGTAAAATCAATATTAGTATCTTTAAGAAGTCTAGTTACGAGTTCAAATGTTCTAGGAGAAGTATAATCATGTAGAAATCTATCCGTATCTCCAACAATACCCAAAAATAATTTTTCTGCACTATCTTTGCTTAATTTAATATTATTTTCATAAACAAACTCCAAAATAAGTTGACTTGAACTGCAAGCATTATCATCAATAATTTCAATATTAGCATATTTATCGATAATAGGATGATGATCTATTTTAATAACAAATTCAAAATTATTAATATCAGCTCCATCGATTCTTTTAATATCAGGAGTATCCAAAACAATACATAATGATTTATTAGTATTTAGATTATCAATCTTATCTTGACTACCAAAAAACTTAAACCTACTAGCGGGATTTCCAACAGCATAGACTTTTTTATCAGGAAATAATTCTAAAATAATATTCTTTAATGCGAATTGCGAACCAAGAGCATCTGGATCAGCCCCTATATGTCTGGCAATAACAACATTATCATATTCTTTAATTTTTTCAAATACTTGTTTATATATATTCATAATCCGCCTATTTAATTAAATTGAAAGTATCCCTTGCTATCATAACTTCTTCATCAGTAGGAACAATATAACATGGTATCTTAGAACCTTTTTTAGTAATAAGCCTAAACTCTCCACGAACATTATTAGCAGTTTCGTCAATTTCAATACCAAGAGCAGAAAGACCCTCAATAATTTGTTTTCTAGTCATAATAGAGTTCTCACCAATGCCACCTGCAAAACAAATAGCATCAACATCTTTTAATGGACACCATAATTTAGCAATGTATCCTACTATTCTATTAACAAATAATTTTTGAGCAAGTTCACATCTTTCATTGCCTGCTTTTATACCATCTTCAATATCTCTTGAATCACTACTAAAACCAGATATTCCTAAAAGACCACTCTTTTTGTTTAAATCATTAAGAATTTCTTCCATAGTCATACCTGACTCTTTCATCATATAAGGGATAACAAAAGGATCAATATCACCACTTCTAGTCCCCATTATTAAACCAGAATTAGTAGAAAAACTTAAACTAGTATCAAAACATTTACCATTTTTAATACTATAAATAGTACTTCCATTACCTAAATGACAAGATATTAAATTTACATCTTTCTTGCCAAGATAATTTTGCATATATTCGGTAATATATTGATGACTTATACCATGAAAAGCATATCTCCTGACACCATATTTTTCATACCATTCATAAGGAATAGCATACATATAATTTTCTTCAGGCATAGATTGAGGAAACCCTGTATCAAATACAGCAACAGCAGTAGCATCAGGAATATATTCCTGAAAAGCTTCAATTCCCATTAAATTAGCAGGATTATGAAGCGGTGCAAGATGGAATAATTCACGAATAGTATTAGTAACATCATCATTGATAATTGTACTATTAGCATACTTATCTCCACCATGAACAACTCTATGACCAACACCTTTAATTTCACTTAAATCCTTAACAATATTATAATTTATTAATTCTTCAGTTAAAATCTTAACAGCGGCCTCATGACTTTCTAATTTAGCCTCTTTCTTAATTTTTTCACCATTTACTTTGATAGTATAAAAACTACCATCAATTCCAATTCTTTCAAATACTCCGCTGATAAGAACTTTCTCACTAGGCATATCAAATCCAGTAAACTTTAAAGAAGAACTACCAGCATTAATAGATAATATAATCATTAAAACACCTCTTTCCTTTTAGTATTATATCAGATTTTTCATTATTTAGGAAGAACAAATTAACATAAAAAAGAAAAAGTATTATAAATAAACAAAAAAAGAAGTAAAAACTTCTATTTTGTAATAAGAATATTATTCCATATCATTCATAAGTACAGGAAGAATCTGCTTCTTTCTAGAGACAATTTCTTTTAAGAAATCACCTTGTTTAATATTCTTAATACCAAAAGCTGATTCTAAAACTTCTTTAGCCCTATCACTATATAAAACATAGGTACCATTCTTTAAAATATCTGTAACAAATAAACAAACAAATAAATAATTGTTACTTTCACTAACAGTATTAAGAAGTTTAACATAATCATCCTTTTCATTTAAAACTTCTTCAATATCCATTGTAATAACTTGACCTAAACCAACCTTACCATTATCAATTGTATAACTCTTATAATCTTTATATAAAACTTGTTCCTTAGTCATACCAGCAAGAGAAGAACCGGCACGTATCATCTTATTACCATAAATATTATAATCAACTTTAGCTATTTTACTAAGTTCTTTTACAGCTTCTTTATCAATATTAGTGGTAGTAGGACTCGTAAGAATTAAAGTATCAGACAAAATACCAGATAACATAAGACCAGCCATTGCTTTTGGAATAGCCACTCTATTTTCTTTATATAACTTATAAATAATCGTATTAGTACTACCAACAGGCATATTTCTAAAACTAATAGGCATATTAGTACCAATTGTACCAATATTATGATGATCAATAATTTCTAAGATATTAGCATCCTCAAGTCCGATAGCGGATTGTTCATAAGAATTATGGTCAACTAAAATAACATTTTTTCTACTTCTAAAACCAACATCAGAAAATCTAATAATACCATTACATCTACCTTTACCATTTAATACAGGATAATAACTATATCTAGTTTTATTAGCAATCTTGATAAAATCATTAACGCTATCATTTTCATTAACACATAAGATTTTTTCAGTATTTATAATAGTAGTAACATTATTACATAAACTAAATATTTTAGTAGTTTCCAAAGTATGATATCCCGTTACAATAATATTAACCTTATTTCTTTTAGCAATTTTTAAATGTTCCTCTTTAATTTTACCATTACCAATAATAACAATAAGTTTAACACCTGCATTAACAGCATATTCAATTATACTATGCCTATTACCAACAATTAAAATATTATCATTAGTAAGTGTAACCTCTTCCATAAAAGTAGTACTTTTATAAGACGCAACTAAAAGATTACCATTAATATCATCATCAAATCTAAGAAGAGGAGTTCCTTTAATAACTTCACAAATATTATCATAAGTAGCATCTACATAACTATAATTAAAAGAAAACTGATCTTTAGCAATATCTTTCATACTAAGAATACCAAGCATATTTTTATCTTTATCAACAACAGGAATTTTACTAATACCCACTTTATTCATTCTAAAATAAGCTTCATAAATAGAATCTTTTTCCTTAACAGTATAATTTTTAGTATATCTTAAATCCTTAACCTTAATATTGACATCATTTAAAAATATTGGTTCAGGAATATTAAAATAATTAAGAGCAAACTTAGATTCCAAATTAATTGAACTAAGAACAGCAGGAATAGTATTCATACCCAATTTATTCTTCAAATAAGATAGTGTAATAGCGGCAGTAACACTATCAGTATCAGGATTTCTATGCCCAAATATATAAACTTTTTCCATTATTAATCACCTCTAATAAATTTCCTTATTATTCATTTTATATTCATTAAATAACTCTAAACACTCATCATGATCAAGTTCTAAAAGTTCCAAAGTAGTAGAATCTTTATTTTCTAAATATCTATAAATAAAGTCATCTCTAAAACCAATATCTTCAGCATCTTTTAAATTAGTACCATAATAGACTTTCTTAATATTAGCCCATATAATAGCAGATAAGCACATTGGACAAGGATAACCAGTAGCATATAATATGCAGTCAGATAAATCATGAGTTCCTAGTTTTTTACCAGCTTTTCTAATAGCCATAATTTCAGCATGAGCAGAAGGATCATGTAGTTCTAATACCCTATTTGAAGCAACACTAATAATATTACCATCTTTATCAGTTATTACTGCTCCAAAAGGGCCACCTTTATTATCATTCATCGTTTTTCTAGCTTCTTCAATACCAAATTTCATAATATTATTCATAACTATTCCTCTTTTCTATATTTTGTATGTAAATACTTTAAAG
>CAKPAL010000012.1 GCA_934132925.1 uncultured Bacilli bacterium | reverse complement strand
GAAAAGGAGATTCTGCTTTAGAAGTTATTCTAGAATTAGTATAATTATTAAACTTAAGATTTATTCTTAAGTTTTTTATTTTATGCCCCTTCATCCTAGGGTATTCCGGGGTATGAGCAAGCCCAAGGTCTTCCTCATAGACAATTTTGTTTGACTTTTTATAAAAATTATCAATATGGATATTGAAAATAGTATTATTTTATGATAAACTTAACTAGTAAGGTAAAGAGAGGAGGAACCCTTCATGAATATAAGATTAAGTCAAAATTATAAAATGGGGGGGGGTTGTTTATCTTACTATAAATAAAAGAAATATAGATAAAATAAATAGAGACTATGAAATAACTAGTATTAATTACTAGTGTTTTATAGTCTTTTTTGTATGGAAAAGGTGTAGAATTATGAAAAAGAAAATAATTATAATAATATTTGTATTAACAGTATCACTATCAATAGCAAAGTTATATCAAACTTATGCAATTAATAGTAGTGTTTCAGGGGATAATGATAATTATACAGTTAACTTAAATGGAAATACTTCTGTTACAGTGCCAGCAGGTAGTAGCAAGATAGTATATTATAAAATCAGAAATACCAATAATGGCACAGTAAGATATGGAGTTGGCTATAAAAGTACTAATATTATAGTGAAAGTATATTTTGATAGTGAAAGTTCGGGTGCGGGATTAATTAGTAAAGAAGAAAGTAAGTTTATAAAATTATATCTAGAAAATACTTCATCGGCTTCAGAAACAATAGATTTAATTACAATATTAGGTTATGAAAATGGAGGAGATTTAATCGTTCCTAGCGGATATAATTTAGTGACTATGGTTCTACCACCATCCAACTTTACTAAATATATTACATGGTTATACGAAAGTAATATAAAAACGGAAACTTTAACAAATGACAATATAAAGTATAATTTTGCAAAGAACGTAAATTTAATGAACGATCGATTAGGAAGTTCTTCGGTAGGATTAAATGATGGTAATATCAGATATTATGGAGCAGATCCTAATAATTATATCTATTTTAATTGTTCAGATTATAATAATCAAACTTCAAGTACATGTGAAGTATGGAGAATAATAGGAGTATTCGATGGTAAGGTAAAAATAATGCGAAACGAAAGTATTGGCTCATATTCATGGGATAATAAGAGCACTTCAACAGGAGCAGAAAATAATAATGGTAAAAATGATTGGACAACAGCAAGACTAATGAAATTATTAAATCCTAGTGATTATTATGTAGTTGATAGTAATGATAATGGAAATGGACAAAGCCTTTATTGGAATGCCCAAAGTGGAACATGTTTTTCAGGACAAAATAATACAACAACGTCGTGTGATTTTACAAGTATTGGACTGAAAAACGACATAACAAAAAGTCTAATATCAGAAGAAACATTTTTTATTCGAGGATTCAATGAAATAACTATTTTTCAAAGTAAAGCATATACAATAGAAAGAGAAACAGGAACAGTTTATAATAATACAAGGCCCTTAACATGGAAAGGTAAGATAGCTCTTGTATACCCATCAGATTATGGTTATGCAGCAGATATAACTGAATGTGGAAGATATTTATCAGCTTATGGAGATTGTGCTAGTTATAACTGGATGTCTAATATTTTTACAAACAACGCTAGCAACGACGGATGGTTATTAACACCTTCGAGCGGTTACTCATATTATGCTGTCTTTATTTCAGCCCAAGCTAGAATAAATTATAATTTAGGTGCTTATCCAAGTTATGAAGTAGTACCAACATTATATTTGTCTTCCAATGTAAAACTAGATTTAACAACTGATGGGAGTATTAATAACCCATATAAATTAATAATAAATTAATTAAAGCATAAAAAATACCTTTTCATGGTATTTTTTATGCTTTTATTTGATTTTTATGTTATAATATATAAATATTAAAGATTTTGACCATTATTTCAATATTTTTGGTTATATTCTTTACAAAAATGTGTTATAATTACACTAGTGGGAAGAAAGGAAGATAAATATGAGAACTAATATTAAAAGTTTTGAAGAAAAAGATAATGAAGATAAAGAATTACTTATATCAGTATTAAGAGAACAATTAAAAGTATGTGATGATAAAATAGAAACTTTATTAGAAGAAGACTCTTGTGTATTTCCTGAAAAAGAATTAGAAGAGGAAATGGATTATATTGAAGAAGAAAGATTAGATATCTATGAGAAGATTGGTAAAATGATGGAAATTGAATAAATATTTCTTTTAAACATATTGAATAAATATATAAAATGTGATAAAATATCTTATATATAAAAAGGAGATAATATGGAAGAAATAATTTTAAATACAGAAGAGAAGATGATGTTAACAATTGAAGCATTAGAAAATAAGTTTACTAATGTAAGAGCAGGTAGAGCTAATCCTAATATGTTAGATAAAGTAATGGTAGAATATTATGGTACTCCAACGCCACTTAAAAGTTTAGCCAATATATCTGTTCCTGAAGCAAGACAGTTATCGGTAAAACCATTCGATAGATCTTGTCTAGGCGCTATTGAAAAGGCTATCTTTGAAGCTAATTTAGGTGTTACACCAAATAATAATGGTGAAGTAGTATTTATTGTTATACCACCACTTACTGAAGATCGAAGAAAAGAATTAGTAAAGCAAGTAAAAGGATTAGCAGAAGAAGCTAAAATAGCCTTAAGAAATATAAGACAAGATGCTAACAAGGCATTAGAAAACTTAAAGTTACCAGAAGATGAAGAAAAAAGAGGTAACGAAAGAGTTCAAGAGTTAATAAATGAATATAACAAAATCGTTGAAGAAAAATTAAAAGATAAAGAAAAAGATTTGATGACTATATAGTTAATTAGAGGGGGGAAAAATTAATTATGAAAAAAATATTTATGCCATCGATGGATGATTTATATAAAATGCAAGATATGGGAGCCAATATCAAATTATATCTATATGCTAAAGCTATTGAGGCTTTATGTATAGAATATAATAATTATTATAATAAGGATAGTATATTAAGACATGAGTTTAAATATATTCAAGAAGATGAAATTATATCACATGCAGTATGTTCTATGTATCCAAAAGAAATAGAATATTCAGCTATAGCTAAATATGATACATCATTAGCTAGTCTTTTAATTACTAAAGACTTAAATAATGATATATACAGATTAGATAACCTAAGTAGATTTACTACTTTAGCAGCAGAACCTCAAACAGCTAAAGTAATAGATATACTATGTAATGAATTAGTTAATAATCCAAAGTATCGTTTTGAATATAGACAAACTCTTTTAAATACGGTATTAGATGATATCTTTATGGGAGAGATTGATGCTAAAGAGGTATATCCTTATGATAGTACTTCATTGCGAGAAGAACATATTCGTAAACTTGCTAAAATAGAACCATTCTATGCTATGCAAAGTATGGATGATAGTAAAAGAGCCTATTATTTAAAATGTGCTATAATAGATTATATAAATAGATATGGTTTTAATTATAATTTTCCTAGCATTAGTAGTGGCTATTATAGTGAAGAAAAAAAAGATATTCTAACTAATCAAAGTACTGAAGTAAAGAGATTATTTAGATGTATAAATAGAAAATAAGACAATAATAAGGAAGTAGTAATATTAGAGAAGTTTAATAGAGAGTTAGGAATGGTGGAAGCCTAATAAAATATCTAATATGAATTCACCCTTTAGTTTTAACCGTTAATCAGGTTATCGATTATAAGAGTATAACATTAGTTATAAAGAAAGGTGGTACCGCGGAAATATTTCGTCCTTTTAGGTATCATCTTTTTTAATATATAAAAGAAGGTGGATAAATGAATTATAAAATAGATTATTTACTCAGATATGTCTCTAATGAAACATATAAAAAGATTTTAAAAAATAAAAGTGATTATGTACTTTCACTAGTAGAAAATAACTATATTGATACTGACTTAAATATAAAATATTTAATAAAATATGGAGTTAAGGATATTGATAAAGTTGTATATGATTCTCTAGAGGAACTTACCATAAGTCACAATGACTATTTAAAGAAGATAAAAGAGTATGAAAAGAAATTGACTAAAGAAGAAGTAATAATGCTTCTAGAAAGTGTATAAGGAGGAAATTATGTTAGAAAAATTAGAAGAAATAAAAAATAAAGGATTAGATAGAATAAGAGAAACTAATAATATCAAAGATTTAGAAGATATCAAAAGAGAATTATTGGGAAAGAAGAGTTCACTTACTGATGTTTTAAAATTACTTGGAACATTAGATGCTGAAATGAAGAAAAAAGTAGGAATGAGAGCTAATGAAATAAAGAAATTCTTTGATGAAAAATTAAAAGAAAGAGAAGAAGAAATTATAAATAACACCGGTGTAACAGATGAAAAAATAGATATAACTTTACCAGGAAAGAAATTACCTAGTGAAGGAGCATTACATCCTATTACACAGATGTGTTATGATTTAAATGATGCCTTTTTATCATTAGGATTTGAAGTATATAGTGAAAATGATATAAGTAGTGAGAAGTTTGCTTTTGATAATTTAAATTTCCCTAAAGATCATCCTGCTAGACAATCAATGGACACCTATTGGATTGAAGGAACTGAGGATAAATCAGCTGAAGAAAGATTATGTCTTCGTCCACATTTAACAGGAGGTTCAGTTCGTTATTTATTAAAGCATGGTGCTCCTGCTAGATTCGTATATCCAGGAAGAGTATATCGAAACGAGACTACTGATGCTCGTCATGAAAGAGCTTTCTTCCAATATGAAGCCTTAATCGTAGATAAGGATTTATCATTTGCTTCAGGAAAGGTAATGATTGAAACAATATTAGAAAAAGTATTTGGAAGAAAAGTAAATGTACGTATGAGAGAAGGATTCTTCCCATTTACGGAACCAGGATATGAAATAGATATGGAATGCTTAGTATGTGACGGTAAAGGTTGCAAAGTATGTAATCACAATGGTTGGATTGAGGTTATGCCAGGAGGAGTAATTCATCCTAATGTATTAAAAAGTGCTGGATTAGATCCAAATGAATGGACAGGGTTCTATATCAATATTGGATTAGATAGATTAGTAATGATGAGATATGGAATAGATGATGTAAGACTATTTCATAGTGGGGATTTAAGATTCCTAAAAGAGTTTAAATAAGGAGGAAAACAATGAGAGTATCATTAAATTGGGTAAAAAAATATGTAGATTTACCAAAGAATATAACAAACAAAGAATTATCTTATGATTTAACTATGAGAACAGTTGAAGTAGAAGATGTTATTGATACTGCTAGTAAGTTCCATGATATAATAGTAGGTCAAATACTAGAAGTCAAAAAACATCCAAATGCTGACACTTTAAAAGTATGTATGGTTGATATTGGTGAAGAGACTCCTGTTCAAATTGTCTGTGGAGGTTCTAACCTATATGTAGGGGAAAAGGTAGTAATTTCTAAGCCAGGAGCAGAAGTTTATTGGCATGGAGAAGGTGAATTAGTAAAAATAAAAGAAACAAAAATGAGAGGAGAAACTTCCTATGGTATGATTTGTGGAGCAACCGAAGTATATTTAGAAGGTTATTTTCCACCAAAAGATGAAAGTGAAATTGTTGACTTATCAGATATTCCTTGTGCTGTAGGAGACTCAATAGCGGATGTTATTGGTATGAACGACACAGTATTAGAAATAGATAATAAGTCTCTTACTAATAGACCAGATTTATGGGGCCACTATGGCATAGCTAGAGAATTATCGACTATTTATAAAGTACCACTAAAAGCATTACCAAAAGCAAAGCTAGATAAGAATTTAAAAAAATATGACATAGAAATTGAAGACAAAACAAAATGTCCTAGATATTCTGCTGTTGAAATAGATAATGTGTATGTAAAGCCATCTCCATTATGGATGCAAACAGCATTAATAAATGGTGGTATGAGACCAATAAATGCTATCGTTGATATAACAAATTATGTTATGATGGCTGTAGGGCAACCATTACATGCTTTCGATAAAACTCATGTAGAAGGCGAAAGGATAATAGTAAGGACTGCTAAAGAAAATGAAGAATTATTACTATTAGATGATAATGGCATTAAACTTACTACTGATGATTTAGTAATATGTGATACTAAGGAACCAATGGCACTAGCGGGTATTAAGGGTGGTAAGAAAGACTCTATCCTACCAGATACTAAAGGAATAGTATTAGAAATAGCTAATTTTACTGCGGCCACTATTAGAAATACTGGTAAGAGATTTGATGAAAAAACTGATGCTTCAATTAGATATGAAAAGAATATTGATACTCAAAGAGTAGATGAAGGGTTAGCTTTAGCATTAGAACTATTTAAAGAAATATATCCAGAATCAAAGGTTGTTTCTTTCGGAGACAATTATCCAAGTCCAACTAAAAATGAGTTAGTAGAAGTAACTAAAGACTTTTTAGATACTAGACTAGGAACTGTATTAGAAGAAAAAGAAATAATTGATATTTTAACTAGACTAGGTTATAGTGTTAATTATGAAAATAATACTTTCAAAGTAGTAGTACCTACTTGGAGAAGTACTGGTGATGTTTCAATGCGTGATGATGTTATGGGTGATATTGCTAGAATATTTGGTTATGAAAACTTTAAGGCTAAACCATTACCAGTTAACTTTACTCATTGTGTTAATGAACCTAAAGTAACTTTAGAAAGAAGATTAAGAGAATATCTTGCTTATAGATGTGGTTTTAATGAAATATTTACATATCCTTGGATTGATGAAAAATATATTAAGGCTGCTAAAATAGATACAAATAGATGTGAAAGATTAGCAACACCACCATCACCAGAATTAAGTATATTAAGATGTTCATTAGTTCCAGGTTTACTTGAAGTAGTAAGTAAAAACTTAAGATACTTTGAAACATTTAAAATATTTGAAATGACTGAAGTATATGAAAAAGGTGAATATCATGAATCTACTGAAGAAGAAGTATTGCCAATTCATAAAAAAATGTTATCAGGGGCTATTGTAGGTAAAGATCCAAAAGATATCTTCTTTGAATTAAAAGGCGTTTTAGAAGAAATGTCATCTTATAATCACATGGAAGAAATTACTTTTAAACAAGAAGAAAAGCCAACTTGGGCTGATAAAGAAGTTTATCTAAATATCTATCATGGTGAAGAAGAGGTAGGAACAATATCTCTAGTAGCGGTTCCAACTATGAATGAAGCTGGTATCAAGAGAACTAATATTGCCATCTTTGAAATAGAATTTGACAAACTTGTACCATTTAAGTCTAGAACAAATAAATATACTAGATTGCCATTATTCCCATTAGTAGAGAAAGATTTATCTTTACTAGTAGACACCGACATAACTTGGGAGCAAATTAAAGAAATTATTAAACCAATGGTAAAAGAACTTATCTTTATTGAAGAATATAATGGAGATAAGATTCCAGAAGGTAAGAAGTCTATTACTTTAAGAGTAAAAATTGGTAATAATGATAGTACTATGACTACTGAGCAAATTACAAGTAAAGTAGGAGGTATTTTAAAAGTACTAGGAAAGAAATTAAATATTATATTAAGAGAAGAGTAACATCTTCTTTTTTTGCCTATGAAGCCTCATAAATAAGTCTTCATTAGGAATTATGGAGCCTGTAGTCTCCATAATTAAAATATTTTAAATATAAAAAAGAGAATTATTACTAACTCTCTTTATCATTTAAAATCAACTTACTACCATCATAATCAATATAGATAGTACTATTATATTTAATTTTATCATTTATAATAGCGGTTGCTATCAAAGTTTCAACATTCTTTTGAACAAATCTCTTAATTGGTCTAGCACCATATTTTTCATCATAAGAAGCACTGACAATATAGTCTTTAGCCTTATCACTAACAACAAGATGAAGCATTTTATCTCTTAAACGATATTCAACATCACTAATTATTTTATCAAGTATAGCATAGATAGTGTCTTTACTTAGAGCTTTAAAGATAACTATTTCATCTATACGATTAATGAATTCTGGTTTGAAAGTATTTCTAAGTTCTCTCATAACCATATCGTTAGCATTATCATTGCCATCTAGAATATATTCACTACCAAGATTAGAAGTCATAATAATAATCGTATTCTTAAAATCAACAGTTCTACCTTGACCATCAGTAATTCTACCATCATCAAGTATCTGAAGTAAAACATTAAAGATATCATGGTGAGCCTTTTCTATTTCATCAAATAAGATGATAGAGTAGGGATTTCTTCTAACTGCTTCTGTAAGCTGGCCTCCTTCATCATAGCCAACATATCCTGGAGGAGCTCCTATTAACCTAGCAACTGAATGACTTTCCATATATTCCGACATATCAATTCTAATCATATGTCTTTCATCATCGAAAAGTTCATCTGCTAATGTTCTGGCTACTTCAGTCTTACCAGTACCAGTAGGACCTAAGAAGATAAACGAACCAATAGGTCTATTAGGATCTTTAATACCTGCTCTTGAACGAACAATAGCATCGCTAACAAGTTTAATAGCCTCATCTTGACCTTTAACTCTCTTTTTCATATTATCCTCTAGATGTAATATTTTTTCCCTATCTCCTTCAGCAAGTTTAGATACTGGAATATTAGTCCATTTTGATATAATAGCGGCTACTGATTCTTCATCAACTGTATCAGATAATATTTCTGATTTATTAATTTTCTCAAGTTCAGATAGTTCCTTTTCAAGTCTAGGAATAGTACCATGTCTAAGTTTAGCAGCAGCTTCTAAATCATAATTATTTTCTGCCTTCTCTAAAGCAAAGTTAGCATTATCAATTTCTTCTTTCTTTTTACTGATTTTAGTATTGACTGTTTTTTCTTCTTCCCATCTATTTCTTAAAGATTTTTCTTGTTCTTTAAGATTAAATAGTTCTTCATCAATATTACTTAATCTATTTTTTGATATATCATCTTTTTCTTTTTTTAAAGCTTCTTTTTCAATTTCAAGTCGCATAATACTTCTTTCTAGATTATCAAGTTCAGTAGGAACAGATTCCATTTGTACTTTGATGGTAGCAGCAGCCTCATCAATTAAATCAATAGCCTTATCTGGTAAGAATCTATCAGTAATATATCTATCAGATAGAGTAGCAGCAGCTACTAGTGCTTTATCTTTGATATTAACACCATGAAATACTTCAAATTTAGGTTTTAAACCTCTAAGTATAGTAATAGTATCGATAACCGTAGGTTCCTTAACAAGGACTTTTTGAAATCTTCTTTCCAAAGCAGCATCTTTTTCAATATACTTTCTATACTCATTTAAGGTAGTAGCACCAATACAATGTATCTCACCTCTAGCTAGCATTGGTTTAAGCATATTACCAGCATCCATAGCTCCTTCAATAGCTCCAGCTCCTACTATCATGTGTATTTCATCAATAAACATAATAATATTACCTTCAGAGTCTTTAATTTCTTTAAGAACAGCTTTAAGTCTTTCTTCAAATTCACCACGATATTTAGCTCCTGCTACTAAAGCTGCCATATCAAGTTCCCAAATTGTTTTATCTTTAAGACTATTAGGAACATCACCTTTAATAATTCTAGTGGCAAGTCCTTCTACAATAGCAGTTTTACCAACACCTGGTTCACCAATTAATACAGGATTATTTTTTGTTTTTCTAGATAATATTCTAGTTATACTTCTAATTTCATCATCTCTACCGATAACTGGATCAATTTTTCCTTCTTTAGCGGCATCAGTAATGTTTCTACCATATTTTTCTAATGGTTTTTGTAAGTTTTCTTCAAATGGATTATTCATATTCATAATTATCATCCTCCTTTTTATACAATATATATTATATCACTTTTTTAGCAATTGTCAACAGAGATTGCTAAAATATTTTGATAAAAAAGAAGACATTATTCTTCTTCAATAGCACCAGTAGGGCAAGATTCAACAGCGGTATTAGCATCATCGATATTTTCCTCTTTAACAGGAGTTTGAACAACTTTTGCTAGGCTATCATCATCAAAGTCAAAAACATCTTCACAAATACTAACACATTGTCCACATCCAATACATTTATCTTTATTTACTTTTAATTTCATAATTATCAATCCTTTCTATAACAATTATAACCCATTTTATAAAAAAAAAGCAATAAAATCTTTTATTTATTTAAAAAATATGTTATTATATATATAGAGTAGAAGAGGTAATATTATGGAAAGTAGAATGGAAAAGTATTATAAAGATAATCCTGAATATTATAAAAGAAGCAAAAGAAATGAATCATTATATAAAGATGTATATAAAGATATAAATAATCTAGATAATTTACCAATACCAGATAATTCTAATGAAATAGATTTAAATGGCTTAAAACAAATTATTTCTAGTAGGGATGAATATCGAAAAAATAAAGAATTAGAAAAAACATTTGTTAGAGATAACACTGTATTAGAAGAACCTCCTAAAGAAGATAAGAGTAGGGTATATGATATCAATGTTTTATTGGAGACTGCTAAAAATGAAGTAAATAATCGTAATGCTGTCGAAGGTAAGAAACTAATTCAAACTAATTTCTTAACTAATCTAGAAGATGCTAATATCAAAGATGAAGACAAAGAGGAGATGGAAGTATCTACTCCAGTTATTGAAAGTAAAAAAACTTTAAGTGATACTGATTCTCTTCCATTAGATATCTTAGTAGACCTAAAAGGAAATGATAATACTATAGTTACTGATCCAATTGTTAAAGAAGATGTTACTATGATTAAGAAAATAAAAGAGGGTGAAACCTTCTATAGTGGATCATTTAATTTTACTAAAAAAGATTTTGCTGAAGATGAAGAAGATTTCTTTGAAGAAAAGCCTCATACTGGTTTAAAAGTTTTCTTCTTGATTCTTGGTCTTCTCTTACTAGCGGCTGTTATATATTTAGGACTTACAAAGTATGTTTTATAAAAACATACTTTTAATATAATTATGAAGAACGAAATAAGAAAAGAATATAAATTAATTAGAAAAAATATTGCTAATAAAGAAGAGAAAGATCATATCATTTTTACTAAATTAATTCACAATCCAAAAATACTAAGTAGTAATACCATCTTAACATATGTATCCACGAGTGATGAGGTAGATACTATAAAATTAATAAAATATTTCCTAGAAACTAAAAAAGTAGCAGTCCCTAAAGTTCAAGGTGATACTATGAATTTCTACTACATAAATAGTTTAGATGATTTAGAAATAGGAAACTATAATATATTAGAACCAACTACTCAAAATATTGTCACTAATTTTAATAATACTATAAGTATAACACCTGGTATTTGTTTTTCTAAAGATTTATATCGTATAGGATATGGAAAAGGTTATTATGATAAATTCTATCAAAAACATAATATCTATCGTATTGGTATCTGCTATCAAAAATGTTTACTAAATAATATACCGCATAATCAATACGATATTAAAGTAAATGAAATAATAACTGAAGAAAAGGAATGATAAACATAGTATCATTCCTTTTCATAAGTAGTAGTTTTCCCTACATTAAGGGAAGATGAATTTTTGAACCAAAATTCATGGTGTCCCCGACTAGAATTGAACTAGCGACCTACCCTTTAGGAGAGGGTTGCTCTATCCGACTGAGCTACGGAGACATAAATAAGATATAAATAGATTATATCATATTATTATCAAAAAGTGAACTATAAAACAAAAAAAATACAAAAAGTGAATATAATTAGTAAAAAATCAGTAATTTATGATATACTTAAATAGAGGTAAAATATGAAGAAGAATAAAATATTAATTTTAATTATGGCTATCTTACTAGGAGTATTCTATTGTTATAAAGATGATATTTATAAATATACATATAGTTTAATTAATAATCCTGTAAGTTATGATATTGATAACATTCCAGATTATAATGGTAATAGTTATGTTATAGTAAATGATAATAATCCTTATTTTAAAGAAGAAGATTATACCACTACTAGTTATGAGGAGTATAGTAAGTTAGACTATTTAGGAAGATGTGGACCTGCTATAGCTAATATAAGTACTGATTTAATGCCTACTGAAAAAAGGGGTTCTATTGGTATGATAAAACCTACTGGCTGGCATACTATAAAATATGATCATGTTGATGGAAAATACTTATATAATAGATGTCACTTGATTGGTTATCAGTTAACAGGAGAAAATGCCAATACACAAAACTTGATAACTTGTACTAGAAGTATGAATACTAAAGGAATGCTTCAGTTTGAAAATAAAGTAGCAGATTATATTAAAAAGACAAATAACCATGTTTTATATCGTGTAACTCCTGTTTTTGAGGGGGATAATTTATTAGCTACTGGAGTAGAGATAGAGGCTTATTCTATCGAGGATAATGGTCAAGGTATTAAGTTTAATGTTTTTGTTTATAATATTGAAGATGGTATTATTATTGATTATAAAACAGGAGATAGTAGATTAGCAAATAAATAAATATAATAAAATAACTAGTGATTAATTTCACTAGTTAAATATATTTATAAACTCACTTGGAAGTTCACTATTAAAAATCATTAATTTATTAGTAAGTGGATTGATAATCTCTAATCTATTAGCATGAAGAGCAAGTCTATTTAATGGATTAGTCTTACTTTGGTAGCGGCTATCGCCAAGTATAGGATGTTTAATATCAGCCATATGACATCTAATTTGATTTCTTCTACCAGTAGATATATGTATTTTTAGTAATGAATATTTATCATTATATTTAATTCTTTCATAATCAGTAATAGCTAGTAGTCCATCATTATTTTTTGAGGAATATACCTGTAATGTTCTAGACATTTTTAAATAAGATTCAATATGACCATGACTATTAGTTGTTCCTTCTACAATCGCGGTATATTCTCTTTTTTTAGCAAGTTTATTCCAATTTTCTTGATATAGTTTTTGAATTTTTTGATTTTTAGCAAACATAATTATTCCTGAAGTATCATAATCAAGTCTATGAATAACAAATACTTTTTTATTTTCTTTTTTTAAATAATTAGATACTTCTCTATATAATGTTTTTTCTTTTTCTTTGTCATTAGATATAGTAAGTATTTTACTAGGTTTATCAATAACTATAATATCATTATCTTCATATATAATTTTAAGATTAAAATCATTATTATTAATTTTTTTACCAATAGTTATAATATCTCCTACATCAACTATATAATTATATTTTGTAACTACCTTATCATTAACATATATACATTCATTCTTTAATAAAGACTTGATATTATTTTTAGATTTATTTAGATTATCTCTTAAATAACTATATAATTCATTTTTATTTTTTACAACTAATTTATCCATTTCATCACATCCACATCTATTATATAATAAATATTAAAATAATTAAATACTTTTTATAAAGATTATAAGATATCATATTCGATAGTGAATACTTTCTAACTAATATTTATTCCAAAAGTATATTGACTTTTTCTAGGAATAATTTCATATTTTTCCTAGAAAAGGGAAATACAATGTATTATTTAAGATAAAAGAATGATTACTGATTCATAAAAATTATATAAAATAGCATTTACAAATACGATTAAATATGATGTAATTTAATCGTAAAAGGAAAATGATTATGAAATATGAAATTATTATTTTAGATTTATTTAAAAATGGATATTTGACTATTAAAGATGTTACTAATAATAATATATCAAGAACTTACCTTACTAAACTTGTTAAAGAAAATAAAATTGAGAGGGTGAGTCGTGATATTTATATAAAAAAGAATGAATTAACAGACGAGTTTATTATTTTACAAAGTAAAAGTAAAAATGCAATTTATTCTAATACTACAGCACTTTATCTATATGGTTTATCAAATAGAATACCGATTAAATATGATATTATAATTAATAGTGGTTATAATGGTTCACTTCAAAAAAACGATGATGTTAATTTGTTTTATATCAAAAAAGAATTATTAAATCTAGGTGTTACAAATTATAAGTTGAGTTCAGGTAACATTATTAAAGTTTATGACTTGGATAAAACAATTTGTGATATTATTAAAAATAAAAAGAAAATTGATGCTGAACTATTTAATAAAGCAATTAGATGATACTTTTATAGTAAAGAGAAGAATACTTTAAAATTATATGAATATGCTAAAAAATGAATATTTATGATAAAGTAAGAAATACATTTGAGGTATTACAATGATAAGAAGTAGAAACAGTTTAAAAGCAAAAGTATCAAATTCAGTTATAGCATAACAATAGCAAAATACATTTTCGTTTTAAATAAAAGGACTAATTTAGTTCTTTTTTTCATATTATTTTATAGGTGAGTTTATGAAAAAGGTATTAGTAGTAATAATATTATTAATAATGTTTATTCCTGTAGTTAATGCAAATACTAGTAGTGCATCTTCTTATACATTAATGGATTCTACAACTGGTAGGGTACTTGTAAGCAAAGATATGAATAGTAGAAGGTTAATAGCATCAATTACTAAAATTATGACTTCTACTATAGCCATAGAAAGTGGTAAATTAGATGATGTAGTAGAAGTAGATGATAGTATTTTAAAGGCTTATGGTTCTGGAATATATATTGAGGTAGGGGAACATATTACTTTAAGAGATTTATTATATGGGTTAATGCTTCGTAGTGGTAATGATGCCGCTAATATGATTGCTGTTTATGTTGGAGGAAGTGTTGATGATTTTGTTAAAATGATGAATGATAAAGCCAAAGAAATAGGTATGAAAAATACTACCTTCAATAATCCAAGCGGTCTTCCAACACCTGAAGGTAATTACTCAAGTACCTATGATATGGCTCTTCTTACTAGGTATGCTATGCAATATGAAGAATATAGAAATATCGTTAAGACTAAGAAATATAAAGTTACTACTGATAAAAAGACATACATTTGGGATAATAAAAACAAATTATTAAAGTATGATTATATAACTGGTGGTAAGACAGGATATACTGAAGAGTCAGGCAGAACATTAGTTAGTACTGCTAGTATAGATGATATGAATTTAATAGTGGTCACTATAAGAGACTCTGATGATTGGAATACTCATATTGATTTATATAATTATGCTAAAGATAATTATATAGGTTATAGGGTACTTAACAAAAATAAGTTTAAAGTATATGATGATAGTTATTATAAAAAAGACACTTTTTATATTAAAAATGATATCTATATACCACTAAAAAAAGAAGAAAAAAAGTCTCTTATTAGTCACATAATATTAGAAAAAAAGAATAATTATCATACTAATGATAAAGTAGGGGTAAATCAAATATTACTAGGAGATACTCTTCTATATGAAGAAGATATTTATATAATGAAAGACACTAAAAAGAAAGATAATAATATCTTTACTAAAATAAGAAAGTGGTTTAATGATTAACTATATATGGGGATTTTTCATAGTAGTAGGAGTACTATTTAGCATAATAAATGGAAGTGGTAGTATTACTAATAGCATGTTATCATCAGGTAGTAAAGCCATTGATATGATATTAGGAATAGTTCCATTAATGTGTTTATGGTTAGGTACTATGAAAATAGCGGAGGTATCAGGATTATTAGATATTATGTCTAAAAAATTATCAAAGATAGTAAAAATACTTTTTCCTGAAATACCTGAAGGTGATAAAGCTGTAGGTTATATATCCTCCAATGTAGTTATGAATATGTTAGGACTAGGTAATGCAGCAACTCCATTTGGTTTAAAAGCTATGAGTGAACTCAAAAGATTAAATAATAATAGTGATGTAGCATCTAGGTCAATGATTACTTTTCTTGTTATAAATACTGCTTCAGTAACTATTGTTCCCACTACAGTAATTAGCCTAAGATTAGCAAATGGTAGTATTAATCCAACAGAAATAGTACCGGTTACCATTATTACTACTTTTTTATCAACCTTTTTAGCCATATTATTAGATCGATTATTCTATTTTATTTGGAGAAAAAAATATGATTAATTACTTTATTCCTTTAGTGGTAGTAATAATAATAATTTATGGTATATATAAAAAAATAGATATCTTTGATACTTTTCTAATTGGCGTAAAAGAGGGTATGAAATTATCAATAAATTTATTTCCAACAATATTTGCTATGATTATAGCTATTACTATGATTACTGATAGTGGCATTATAAATTATATATGTAATCTTATAAAGCCTCTTTTTATTAAAATGTCATTTCCTACTGAAGTAATTCCTTTAGCCATATTAAGACCTATTTCTGGTTCTAGCAGTTTAGTAGTATTAAATGATATTCTAATAAAATATGGAACAGATACTTTGATTGGAAGACTTGCTTCGGTTATGCAAGGCTCCACTGATACTACAATCTATATTATTAGTATGTACTTTGCTAGTATAGGTATAAAAAAAACAAGATATTCTCTTGTTGTAGGTCTATTAGCAGATCTTTTATCAGTTATAATTAGTTTTATTATGGTAAATATCTTTTTCAATTAGTTTTCATTAGTCTAAAATAAATATGATTATAATATTGCAAATTATTATTTTATATGATAATATATATTATATGAAAGGATAGAGGTGTAGAAATGAAAAAAGGTAATAATGGTCTTGTTTTTTTGGTTATTATATTGAGTGTTGCTGTTATAGCATTAACAGGTTTTATTATTTATGATAAAGTAATTAATAAAGATACAAATGATAAAGAAAATAATTCTGATATTTCTAATATAGATACAAAAAATATCGCTACTAATATATTGGAAGGAATTGTTGGAAATTGGGGTAATGTAAGAGAAAATTCTTGTTATTTTGTTACTATATCAAAAGAAGATAATAAATATAATTATATTTATGGTGAATATGGTACTGATGGTACACTTGCAGGTGATATTATAGAATATAAGGCTATAGATAATGATAAATTGTATTTGAAAGTTTATTTCCCTAAAAAAGTTACTGAATTTAGTGAATCACTTGAAAAAACAGATGAATATGTTATAAATACTAGTCAATTAAGTTCCAATATAATTATTATTAATAATCAAAAAGAAGAAAAAGTAACTGGTAGTTTTGAAGATTTCTTTAATTCTAAAATACCTAATCGTTTTTAAAAAGTAGTCATAAACTACTTTTTATATTAAGTTATATTAAAATGTAAAACAACTAATTCATTTTTGAATTAGTTGTTTATTAAAGCTCAAAAGTTTGAGCGAATTTCCTTTTGGTAGCGAGAGGGGGATTCGAACCCTCGACCCTTCGGGTATGAAAAATAAGCCCCAAATCAAATTACTGTTTATTTTTTACCGTTTCCCTTATTAAATAAGGCTTCGCTC
>CAKPAL010000011.1 GCA_934132925.1 uncultured Bacilli bacterium | reverse complement strand
TAGATAAAATATAATTTACTATTTATATTTATTTTGATATAATTTAGAAGTGGAGGATAAAAAATTATGGAAAATATAGTAGAAAGTTTAGTCAATTTATTTAATGGTCTTGGTAAAGAAGTAGTAGTATTTATTATATCAATGCTACCACTATTGGAATTAAGAGGAGGTCTTCTAGCGGCATCTCTTCTCAAACTAGATTTCTTACCTGGTTATATTATAAGTATAATAGGAAATACACTTCCTATTCCTATTGTTTTGTTATTTTTAGAAAAAGTCTTAAATTGGCTAAAGAAATTTAAAGCTACCGAAAAGTTTGTTAATAAAATAGAAAATAAGATTTTATCAAAAAAAGATCAAATAGAAAAATATGGTTATATTGGTCTTATGTTATTTGTAGGAATACCACTACCAGGAACTGGTGCTTGGACAGGAGCAGGGCTTGCTGTTCTTCTAAATATGGATAAGAAAAAGTCATTTATCTATATTATGCTAGGAGTTATACTTGCAAGTATTATTATGAGTATTATATCTTATGGAATTCTTGGTAACATTATAAAATAAAGAGTATATATTGTGTTCTATACTTCTTTTTCATTCATATCATCAAAAGTAACTTTTCCAAGATAACCATCCTGAAGATCTTTTATTACCTTTTTATATACCCTATCATAATCAGTTTCACCATTTCGATAAGCTCCTATTTTCTTACCTATCTGATCTAAAACATCAACGATATCTGTAGTATTTGTAATGCTATATCTATTTTTTAAATTATCAGGATAATCTTTAATCATTTTATTTATTATATATATAGCTAAATCTTCACTATCTAATACCTCTTCTTTAATAGCGGTCATACTAGCCAAATTGTGTGCCACTATCTCATCATCAAATTTAGGCCATAATATACCTGGAGTATCTAAAAGTTCCACCTTATCATTTATTCTTATCCATTCTAAAGATTTTGTTACCCCCGGTCTATTACCAACATTAGTACTTTTCTTTCCTACCAATCTATTAATTAAAGTTGACTTGCCAGCATTAGGAACTCCCATTACTAGTATTCTTGCTCTTCTTTCTTTTAAACCCTTACTAGTTCTTTTTTTATTTATATCATCAATTAGTGGTTTTATTTTATCAAATATAACTTTAGTATTTGGATTATTAATTAAATCCATAGGTACAACAATATAATCTCTATCTTCATAATATTTAATCCAATTATTTGTCTTTTCATTATCACATAAATCCATTTTAGTCATTACAATTACTCTAGGCTTACCTTTAGTCATCTCTTCAATATCTTTATTTTTTGATGAATATGGTATTCTAGCATCTACTACTTCAAAAACAATATCTATTAAATCAATTTTTTCTTTTATTTCTCTTTTAGTTTTAGCCATGTGACCAGGATACCAGTTGATACTCGTCGATGGTAAACTTTTTGCATTCTCATTCATTTTTTTATTTTTTCTCATTTCTCTTTTTTGATACATATCCATTTTAATCTTCACCTTCTTCTACATTCAAATACAAATTTATTTCTTCTTCTGTTGATAATTTATCTAAAATATCTTCTCCCTTATTTATAGATGGTATTGCTTCATTTTTATTATATATGTTCCTTCATACAAATAATATTATACCATATTCCATGTATTTTAAATAGTACTTTTAAAAACAAATAGAACAAATAAGCAAATAAATTTGCTTTGCATCACTTCACAGTGATGTAATTTCTGTTTCTTAGACCCTGTAACCAGACTTCTCCGCAGACTTAAAATCCGATAGTCTAGTGCCGTACCTTTTTTTCGCAATTATTAAGAAATCTTGTTCGTTCTTTATATTTTAGCATAATTCTTCATATATAACTTTAATCCTTCGAATATAATATTTATACTTGCATTTAAATTTCTATCTATTTCCTCTCCACATTTAGGACATTTATATTCTCTTCTTGTTAAATCTTTATATCTTCTATCTTGGGCGTTGCATCTACTACATATTTGACTAGATGGATAATAGGTATTTATTTGATAAGACTCTTTACTTTTAATAATCATTTCTTTAGTTTTTAATTTTTCATAAGCAATAATATCATATTCGTCAGTTATATCTTTAGTTATTTTATGAATATAGTTCTTTCTAGCATTAGCTAGTTTACTATGAAGTATTGCTAGTTCTTTTTTACATTTACTATAGTTCTTACTACCTTTTTCTTTTCTTGCTAATTCTCTTTGTTTCCTTTTTATTCTTTTTGCATATTTATCTATATATTTATTATATACAGCAGTAGTATTATAACTATTTCTATTATATTTACTCTTAAACTTAGGATATCCACCAGTTTTACTAAATAGTTTTTTATAAGCATCATCTAAATTAAATAGTGACTGTCTTATTACTATACTATCTACTTCTTGTAAGAATACTGCATCATATTTTAAAGTACTAGTATAATCTTTTATATTAGTATAAGCACTTACATAGCCATTATTTTTCATTTTATCTAAGTAGTAGTTATATACATATCTACTACTTCTAAATGTTTTATTTATTAATTCTAATTGCTTATTATTAGAATATAATCTAAACTTATATGCTCTAAGCAATAACCTAACCACCTTACGAATAAATGGTATCACATCCTTAAAATGTTGTCAATGTGTTCTCATACGGTTGTTTGTTTATTTCACATATTTTTTAAATAAAAGTACTTTTACTTTCATTAATAAGATTTCATAACTACTTGTAAACATTTTAAAAAGTTGGTCAGTCGTCCCATTTTTAGTTATATAACAAAATAGTACTAGTTAAGTCTTGTGATTCCTATTACATAAAAAATAAAGCCTAGTATTTTTTACTAGGCTATTTAATCTAACTTTATTACACTTAATTTAGCATTGATACCTTCATCAAAGATGAATTCAGCATTTTGATCAGCTTTTAGGACAAGGGTTACTTCATCTCCTTCGGCTAAACCAAATATTAATGTTCCAGTGGCATTACTTCTTGAATTGGCTTTTCCTTCACCTTTTATAACACTAGCGGGCAATTTTGTTCCTGATGCTTTAACACTTATATAATATGAACCAAACTTTTTTATAGAAATAGCATATGTACTATCAAAATCTGTAAAAAAAGCTAGACCTGTCGTTTCTAATGGTATTATTGTTTCTCTATCAGCGGTTACACTAAACCTTTGAGTACCCATGGAATATCTTTCACCATAAGCCGCTATCCCATTTGGGTCGCCTTTTGGGCCGGTCGGGCCTTGAAGTTCTTGACTTCCTGTTTCTCCCTTTTCACCTGGTGGGCCTACTGGTCCAATGGGGCCTTCATTACCAATATCACCTTTAACTCCTTTGGGAATATAAAATGTTAAATGGTGAATGTTATTTTCAAAGTCATCGAGAACAGAGGCTTCTTCAGTAGGCTCTACTGTTTCTGTTTGGTCTATCGAGATCATTTCACTTTTTCCTATTTCTCCTGGTAAACCTCATGGCCCTGTTTCTCCTTTTTCACCTTGCTCTCCCTTATCACCTTTTAGCCCTTTTGGTATTTTAAAATTAAGTATAACATCTCTTTCGGTTCCTGTATTAATAACTTCAGCGGATCTATTTGCTTCGACTGTTTCTGTTTCAATATAATTATTTTGTTTGATTTTGACATTGGGACACCTTCGTTAATGATATAGTATCAAAAAGGCCTCCATTAAAAGTTTATTTTTAAATAAAAATCGGAGCCCTAATTTAGGGCTCCTTCAGGGGGTTTTGGTTATCACACCTACATTTTACTTCGTAGCGTGTGGTCATATCTCTATGACATATTAATCATAATATATTTTAAAATAAATTACAAGTACTTTTCATTTACTTTACGTTTTTTTTACAAAAAGTGTAAACTAGTCTAAATTGTCAATCTTTTTTAATTCATTTAAGATTGGTTCAAATTCAGGATTGGTCTCAAAAGTAAGCAGCATATTTATAAATAAATCAGCGTCTTCTTTGGCCTTAAGTAGCATTTTAAAATCTTTTTTAATATTGGCCATTTTTAATCCTAATTCGCCACTTTGCCTTGTGCCAAATAGGTCACCCTCTCCTCTTGTTTGAAAGTCGTATTCACTTATTTCAAAACCATTATTAGTTTTTTCCATTAGTCTTAATCTCTCTTCAGGGGCTTCTGCAACTAGTATGCAATAACTTTGGATATCACTTCTTCCTACTCTGCCTCTTAATTGGTGTAGAGTGGATAGTCCAAACATATTAGCATTAAAGATAACTATCATTGAAGCAGTTGGCACATTGACACCAACTTCAATTACAGTGGTAGAAATTAGAATATTAATCTTGTTGCTTTCAAAATCTTTCATAACTTTATCTTTTTCTTTAGGATCTAACTTGCCATGAATAATACCTATTTTACTTATTTTACCAAAGGCTTTATTCATTTTTTCTTCTAGATCTTTAACAGATTCTTTTGCATCATTATCGTCAGTTTCAATCATTGGTGCTACGACATATATTTGATGATTAAGATCAAGTTCCTGTTTCATCATTTCTAATACTGAAGTTATTTCTTTATTCTTTTTAAATATTGTTATTACTTCTTTTCTACCACTAGGTTTACTTTTGATTTCGGAAACTGCTGTATCGCCGTATATGGTTAAGGCATAAGTCCTTGGTATTGGAGTGGCAGTCATCGTAAGAACATCTGGACTAAGGCCTTTACTTTTTAATGTATCTCTTTGATTGACTCCAAAGCGATGCTGTTCATCTGTTATAACTAGTCCTAATTTTTTATATTTAACGGCATCTTGAATTAAAGAATGCGTACCAATTACTAAATCAATAGAACCATCCTCTAGCCCTTTATATATTTCTTTTTTATCTTTATTACTAGTACTAGAAGTTAATAAAGCTATATTTAGTTTGTATTTAGCAAATATTTTTTTGGCATCTTCATAATGCTGATTAGCAAGTATTTCAGTTGGAGCCATTAATGCTGATTGATATTTTGATAGATAATTAGCATAGATAGCTATTAAAGCTACGATTGTCTTACCAGATCCTACATCTCCTTCAAGTAATCTATTCATTCGCTTTTTAATATTTAAATCATTAATAATATCATTAACAGCTTTATCTTGATCTAGAGTTAATTCAAAAGGCAATCCTTTGATAAATTTATCTAATTTATCTTTATCAATATTTCTTTCAATAGCGGTACTATCATCACTCATTTTTTGTTTTAGATAATTTACTTTTAAAACATACATAAATAATTCTTCATATTTTATTCTTTGTCTAGCCCTTTTTAATAGAAGAATATCTTCAGGGACATGAATTTTCTTAATAGCGGTTTTCTTATCCATTAGGTTATATTTTTCTACTAGAAATCTTGGTACTAAATCTTCTACTTGATAATCTTCTTCTAGAGCAGATGATATAAATTTACTTATTTGTTTTACAGTTAAGCCTTCAGTTACATAATATATTGGTTCTATTTTAGCACCAGGTGGAAGCATTCCAAATCTAATATCTGAAGCTATTACAGCGTTTTTTAATTTATTATATTTACCTATGATAGTTACTTCTTTACCACTTTTTAAATCTTGATATAAGTAGTTTCTATTATATATAGTTACATTTAATATGGTAGTTCTAGTATTTATTCTAAAGATCATTTTCTTTAGACTTTTATTAATAAAGATTACTGTAGGTTGTCCTTCAATAATACCATCTATTATTATTTTATCTCCATCATTTAAATTACTTATATCACTTCTTTTTATGATATCATATCGATATGGATAATAATTTAATAAATCACTTCTATCATATATTTTTATTTTATTTAATAATTCTTTGGTTTTGGGTCCTATACCATCTATTGTTTCTAATTCTATCATATTTACAACTCCTAGTATAATTATATCAATATATTTATAAAATGTCTATAAAGTTTACATATAGTTAATTTTATATTAAGATAAGCTTTACATCTTATCTTATCATATATAGCCTATAAATAGTCTATATATGAACTGTTATGAGGTATTATATTCATAGTGAATGCTCTTTCTAACTTATATTTTTTTCTATTTAAAAGAAAGTACTCTTGTACTTCCTTAAATAGATAACTGATATGGTGAACTACTCGTACCTGATCCTGATTTTATATCTAATTCAGGTAAAAGATAAAGAGTTGGTAGAACATTATTCTCTATAAGAACATTGCTACCTTCATAAACTATGCCAGAATCAAGAATGCTAAACATACCATTGACAGTATTACTGTTGGTATTCAACAATAGAAACTTTGTATTATAACGCATCCAGTTATTTGTTGTACATGTTGCATCACTATAAGAACTCAGTTGTTTTTGACACAAACTCAAATCTGAAGCATAGCCATAATCACTAGCATAGGCAACAGCTATCTTTCCTGTCCATGTTGTAACATTCCCAGAATATACTGTAGTCTCTCTTTCATAACTATACATTTGATTTGCATATATATTCGCATTAGTATACCCACCCAAACTATAAGTAACTGTAGCAATCATATTTCTCGTAATATCTTTTTTTAATCCTATACTTGTGAAATCATAAGTAGAGTTGCCGGTATATTCTAAACTATTATAATAATAATTATTTAATATTTTTTGTAATGATGATTTACTATAATCGTTTTGCCCACTGCCAGCAATTGGTTCTGTTGCTGCAATTTGCTTAAAAACATTTTTATAATCATTATTGTAATTAAGTGGTATAACTAATGATTTTTCATTATTATCACTTGTTATTGGCTGAAGATAAGTATCTTCAGCATCATTATCGAAAGGAATTATTCCGATATTTTCATTTCTCATTATTTTCATTTTACCATCAAAAATACCAATTATTCGCCATAATTCACATGTACTAGATGTTTGATTACTATAATTTTCACAATTAAAATAAATATAGTTTCTAGGATCTGCTCCATAATAGCGAAGATTCCCTCCAACATCCTCCATTAAATTATTTGACGTATCATAATTATAGGTAACATTGTTATTTGTTACTTGTGTTTTTACCGCTGCTTTAAATTTAGCTGATAACATAGTAACTGCTGTCTCTTTAACTTCTTCCACTGTTATAGTACCAGATAATGATTTATCCACCATATTAAGATTATTTTCTTCATTACCATCAATATACAAGTAAAAGATAAAACCAACATTACCTTTAGACAATTCTCCTTCATATAAAACATTAACATTTCCTATATCACTGAAGTCTCCTTCAGTTATAATAGTATTATTTGATACTAGTTTATATTTTAATGTACTATTCTTTAGTTCATCAGCAATACTAGTAATATTTAATGATATTCTATAACTAAAACTAGTAGTACTTTTATTGATGATAGTAAAACTAGTTTTTTCTCCATCAGTATAATTAAATACTGGTGTTAATTTATTAGTACTTATATCATTACCATTTTTAAATATTACATCAGATGATGCTCCGATTGACATAGTTAAATTAGTATTACTAGCACTACTCCAAGTAAACCAAGCATAAGTTCCTGCTGCTCCTACTAAAGTTATTAATAATATAAATACTCCAATTATCATAAACTTCTTTTCTTTTTCCATATATAATCCTCCACACAAAAAGGATTATGAAAAATCACTAATATTCCTATTAGTTATTTCATAGTCTTTATTTATTTTATTATTATATCTTTTATCTATAGTAAGATAACCCACCCTTTTTTTAATTTTGACTCAATCTTATATTCATGAAGGGTTCCTCATCTCTTACCTTACTAGTAAAGTTTATCATAAAATAACTTTATTTTCAATATCCATATTGATATTTTTTTATAAAATATAATTAGTTATGATGAAGACCTTAGGCTTCATCATACCACGGAAGACTTACATAGTAAGGCTAAAGTGGAAAAAGAAAAAAGAGTTATTAAAACTCTTAATAATTATCTCTATCTCTTAAGAATGGTGGAATATCTAGATCGTTATCTATATCTATATCGCTAGTACCTTCTCTGAAAATGTCTTCTCTTCTAGTAGAGTTAAAACTATGATATAATGGTTCACTTTGGTTTTCAAATCCAGTAGCAATTACTGTAACAATTACTTCATCATTTAAATTTTCATTTATTACTGCTCCAAATATTGTATTAATATCTGTATTAGCAGCGGTTCTAATTACTTCAGCAGCTTCTTCTACTTCAAATAATGTAAGTGAAGTACCACCAGTGACATTAATTATAGCATCAGTAGCACCATTAATTGAAGTTTCAAGTAGTGGTGATGATACAGCTTGTTTAGCAGCATCAGTAGCTCTATTTTCTCCTGATCCTACACCAATACCAATTAAGGCATTACCTCTATCTTTCATAACGGCTTTAACATCCGCAAAATCTAGGTTTACTAAACCAGATACTGCAATTAAATCAGATATTGATTGTACACCTCTATGAAGTACATTATCTACTTCTCTAAATGCTTCAAGCATTGGTGTACTCTTATCAATTAACTCTCTTAATCTATCATTAGGTATTACTATCAAAGTATCTACATGTTTTTTTAATTCATCAAGTCCTGCTACAGCTTGACTCATTCTTTTCTTTCCTTCAAAACTAAATGGTTTAGTAACAATACCAACAGTTAATGCTCCTAGGTCTTGACTTATTTCTGCAACAACAGGAGCAGCACCAGTACCGGTACCTCCACCCATACCACATGTTACAAATACCATGTCAGCGCCTTTAATTGCTTCTTCAATTTCTCCTTTAGATTCTAAAGCGGCCTCTCTGCCTATTTCAGGGTTGGCTCCAGCTCCTAATCCATCTGTTAATTCTCTACCAATTTGTAATTTAATTGGAGCAAGGGAATTATTCAAAACTTGAAGGTCAGTATTAGCTACGATAAATTCAACCCCTTTAAGGCCTGATTCTATCATTCTATTTACAGCGTTACAACCGCCCCCACCTACTCCAATTACTTTTATTTTTGCTAACTGATCCATTTCCAAACCAAACATATTATTCATTTTTAATCCTCCTTAGTTCCAATAAAGTTTCCAAATATTTTGGTAATACTAGTCTTCCCCTTTATACTCTTATTATTTGGATTTATTAGTAACTCTTCATCTTGCTCGTCAATACTAGAATACTCTCTACCTCTTACTTTTAATTTATCGACAAAATATTTTATTGTTCCTATTGAGGTAATATATTTATTATTTCTTGCTCCGAGAGTATCTTCTGTATATATTATAACATCTTTTCCTAGAATTTCATAGACTAAATTTTTAAATGCTCTTATTTCCGTTAATCCTCCAGTTATTACTATATAAGAAATCTCTTGTTTTGTCAATAGTAATATTTGTTTCTGAGCTAGTTTAAGTAATTCAGCTAATCTATCCATAACTATTTCTGTTACTTCAATCTGATTTAATCGCATTACTTCACCAGCAGTATTTTTAACCTCATATACATCGTTTAGTGCTATAAATCTCTTATGACTAGATGCAAACTTCTCTTTTATTTCTCTAGCATCAAAGATGCTGATATTAAACATATAGGCCAAATCTTTATCAATATTTATACCACCTAATTGGATTGTTTCAGTATTTAAAAGTTTACCTCGATTAAATACTGATACAGTGGTAGTTTCATGGCCTAAATTAATAATAGCAGCTGTACTTTTATCTAGGTTATCATTTCTTACTTCAAAGTAGTCTCCTAATGCGGATACGGTAATATCTACTACTTCTAATCCTGCCCCTTCCATTACCGATAGTACTGAATATACATTCTTTTTTGGAGCAGTAATCATTATTCCTTTTAATCCTAATTTCTTACCACTTTTACCAATAGCGGTTTCTACTATTTCACCATCTAATGTAAAAGTTAGAGGAACAACAGTAATTAGTTCATAGTCGTTATCTACTTTTGAATATACTGATACTTTTATTAAGTTATTTATACTATCAGTAGCAATAACTTCTTCAGTTACATTTATTTCACCAGTAACAAACATAAACTTTGAGTTGTAACTAGGAACTCCTACTATTACTCTTTTAATATTTATACCTAAATTATTATTTACTTCTTTTATTCCATCTTTTATCGAGTTGATGGCTAAATTAGGATCGACAATTAAACCTTTTCTTATTCCTTTTGATTTTTCTTCATGAATAGTAAGAATATTTAATTTGTCTTTAAAGTATTCTCCTACCACAATTTTAATTGTATCAGATCCAATATCAATAGCAGTATATATTTTTTTCACGATATCGACTCTCCCTAAAATGATACAATTTAATTATATCAAAAAAAGTTAGAAATGTATATATTTTTTTGTTTATTTTTTATTATTTCCAGTAAAGTCTTTGTCTTTACTGGTCATTTATAGCTTGTAATCTATAAATGATAGGCCAAGGCATCTACTTTATATAAGCCTTTACTATATACAAAAAAAGAAGAATTATTTCTTCTTAAAGATTATTTATTTTCGATATTATCTCTATTTCATTTTTTTCTATTTTATTGGTGGTTACTTCTAAATTATTTTGATATAGTTCTAATTCTTTTTTTATACGATAAAGATGATTATTTATCCTTTCTATTCTGCCTTTATTATTAGAATTATATGGTACTACTAGATTATTAATACTTCTATTTATTTTATTTAAATTATTAACATTATTATTAATATTATATAATAAAGAAGTTCTATAGTTATTGTTATAATAGATATCTTTGATATAATTATCATTAATGTCTTTGTATATATTTAATGTTTTATCTAAATTAGATGATAATATTATATAATTATTTCTTTCTTTATTATTAATATTACTTACAAAATTATCTTTTTCCTCACCATACCAATAACTATCTATTTTAGTTATTTCTTTATACATATCAATATTATTTTCTTTATATTTATTTATTAACTCTTCTAGAATATTAATATTTTTATTTAATTTATTTTTATCTATTTTTATTTCCATATTAATTTCCTTCCAGTAAAGTATTGTATTCTATTTCTATATTATGAAGAGTTATTCTAATATTTTCTCTAGTAATACTTATTTCATCTAGTATTTTATTATAGTCTTCTAATGAAAATATTTTATTATTTATTAAGATAGTTTTGGTAAGTACTCTTTTATTACTAATCAAATCGTTATATATATTAGTTAATATTCTATAGTCTTGCTCTAGGGTATATATTATCTTTCTATATTGATATAGTTCTTCATTAATATCCATGATATTCTTTATAGACTATTGTATTTTATCCTTTCATCATTATCAATTTCACTATAACTTTTTATAATATTTTCTAGATAATCTATATATCCTTGTTTTGTATTTGAAGATTTTTCTAATTTACTTATTAACTCTATATTTTTACTTTTTAAATTATTATCACTTACATATGCTTCTTCAAGAGAAGCAATTGTACTTTTTATTTCAAGTATTGTTTTATCTTCTATTTCTTTATATAACCTTAGTTTATTTAGAATAGTTATTAAAGAAGTAACATCTATTTTCATTAGTACCACCACCTTAAAAGTAAAAGTGCCACATTGACACTTTATTTATTTGTATATGATTGATTAAGATTTTCATCTGAAGTAATATAGCTTTGAATATATTCATTAAACTTATTAGCAAAGTTTGAATCATTTCCATCTAAATAGTTATATAATCCTTCTAGTGAAGCATTTATTCTATTTATATATTCTTGCATACTATTAGTAGCAGTTCCAGCAAAAGCATTATTTACTTTATCTCTTAAAGCAGAAGATGCTCTTTTTGATTCAGTATCTAATTCAGCTTTTTTAGTTTTAATCTTATTCATTGCTACTTTAGCAAGTTCAGGATCCATTCCTAAAAAATTATTATTCATTTTTGTTCCTCCTTTTTATAGATTGCCACTCATTCTTTGCTTTTCTATCCAATCATTGTAAGTTCTTTCAAACTCACTAGCCATAGCATCATAAGTTTCAGAGATTGTCTCTTTAGTACTATTTATTACTTTAGATAGTGCTTCAGTGTATGCAGTCGCATCTTCACCTTTCCAGGCATCAGAGATTGCTGATTCTACTTCTGGAAATGAGTTTAAAATATCTAGTAAATTACTCTTTCTTAATCTTATTTCTGCGGCTAAATCATTATAGCCACTGGCATTGTATCCTATTATTGCCATTGTATCGCCTCCTTTATTTTATCTGATTTTATTTTAACATATTTTTATTTTTGTGTAAATATTAAAGTTGTCTTATATCATTTGGTCTTAGATCACTAAGAGGGTTATTAGCAGTATTATCAGTACTTTCTAATGCTAGTCTTAAAGTTTCGGCTTCGCTACGATAACTTTCAACATCGGTTGGTACTTCATTTCCATATAAGTCAGTAGTTGAAGCACTGCTGCCCTCATAACCGATATGAACATCCATTCCGCCAGTGGTAGGATTATGTACATTCCAGGTATTACCATATTTATTTACGATGCCTGCACTTGCTTGAAGATACATATTACTAGGAAGTGTATATTGTCCTGATAAAACCATTTTAGCAGCATTTCTTATCTTTTCTTTTTGCTCTTCTGTAGCACCCGCTGTTACTGTATCAAAGTCGGTATTAGCATAGTCACTTAAACCAGCATATACATTGTTTGACAAGCTACATATTCTATCTCCAACAGAGTCACCCTTTCCGCTTCGTGCTTGGTTATTCATGGCAACGGCACCAGTATTTAGAAAGGTAAACCATTCTTCACTTTCACCACTATTTCTAAATGACCCTCCTGTTTCTCTATATATTAAAGATGCTAATTTATCGACATCATAATCAGTATAATTATTATTTGAAGTTCGGCCAGTAATACTTTCTATTTTGCTTTCAGTAGATACTTTATTATTGGCTTGAACTCCTGATAAATTTTCTCTTAGTATCGTAGTTTCTTTATAATTTACGGTGCTTGGAGCGATTCCTTTAATAACTGACTCTTGCTTTTTCTGGCTTCCAAAAATTATATCTTTTATCTTACTGAACATTGATTTACTTTCTTTTTTCTCTTGCTGTGTATTATTATTAGTATTTTTACCACTAACTGCTGGCCCGAAAGCCGCTGTTACAGCAGATTTAACAGCAGTGTTAGTACTTTTTTCAGTAGCTTTATTTACGATCTTATTCATATTCATGATGTCTTTATCTAAATCGTAACTAATAGTCCCAGAGTTCCTACTACTAGTTCCTCCACTAACGCTAGAAGCAACACCTTTTAGTTTTCCTATAGGAGTATTTAAGAATTCGGCGCCAGCTGGAGTTTTTCCGCTAACGGAATTAGTTCCTTTGAACACTGCCTCAACATTAGGAGTAGTAGTTTTTCTACTTGAGGTATTGCTAGAATATCCATTGCCATTAGAATTACTTCTTGAACTTGAAGTTGTACTTTGTGATGTACTGTTTGAAGTTGTTGATACCGTTCTGGTATTTGAACTAATATTTGAACTAGTTGTATTTCTTGATGTAGAACTTGATGAAGTAGTGGATTTATTAGAAAATCCTTTTGAAAAAATAATTTTGTTTGGATTGTCCGCTGATCTAACGCCTTCAAAGCCCATGCCATTTGTGCTTTTATTTATATTTTTCATTTTGTACCTCTTTTCTATTAATATTAGTAATATTTATTACAATATACTAATTAATACTCTTATAAATAGATTTTACCATAAAAATATATTTATGTAAATTATCTAGAACTCCTTTTTATTAATTTTGCATGAACAACAGTTCTTTCAGTATCCGAATAACAAGTACTTAGTGTCAATATTTTATCATTGATATTAATATCAGTATTAAAGTTATGAATACTTCTTCCTTTGATGGTATTTAAAAATTTTTCATATTCATTATCACTACTGAAATTAGTAGTAATATAGTATGTTTCTTCAGGTATTTTATATACAGAAAATATTTGCCACATAGTATTTTCAGTTTCAGTAGATAATCTTATTATGTGGTTATCTTTATTATTATACCAATTTGATTTTAATGTTTTAGAAAGGGAACCAAACATTGTCTTATCAAGTCTACTATGAGCATATAAGATATTATTTTTATCTGATAAAGTACTATTATTACGATAATCTAGAAAAACCCAGCCTGCTTCATTATAACTTTTATCATAAGAATGATTTAGATAGTAACTATTATCTTTGCCTTGAACATAAGGATAATTAATATTAGTATTATTAACATTAATCCAACCTACAGTATCTTTATTCTTTTCTTTTAAAGCATTAATATCAACATTAATTAAGGGCTGCTTTATATAATACCAGTAATCATTAGTCTCATCTTTAGTCTCTGGTTCATTTATTAATTCAGTATTCTCATCATCTTTAGTTTCTTCAACTTTAGTATTATTACTTATATCATCAATAACACTCTTGGTATCTTTGTTATCCTTAGCCCAAAAGAATATTTTAAACAAACTAAAGACTATAATAAGTAAGAATATCACTAAAAAGGTAGTCCATACCCATTTCTTTAGATATCTTTTTTTCTTTTTAACAACTACCTTTTCTTTAACTGGCTCTGTTTTTTCTTCTGTAACTTTAATTGGTGCATCTTTTAAATCAGTATTTTTTTGTATTTCTTCTTTATCTTCAGTAGTGTTATTTAAAGATGTATAATCATTGGCATGTCTAGGTATATATTCTTTATCGTTATTATCTACATTCATACTATCACCATTATTATTGTACTAGATTTTTTAATTAATGTAAAGTAAAAAGAATAGACTTTCGTCTATTCCTTTGATTATTTATTTGCTCTTAGTGCTCTTTTTCTAGATACTAGAGTTGCTCCTACTGAAGATACTCCTAGTAATGCAAGAATTAAAGCAAGATTCATATCAGAAGTTTTTGGATTTTCTTCTCCTGGTACTTTAACAAAATTCATATAGATAGTTGTATCTTCTGTTAATTCTTTAGTAAAGTCCATTTTTTTAGTTAAATTACTATCAGAATAGTATCCTTCAAACTTGTATCCTTCTTCAGTACTACCTACTAATGCTTTTAATTCATCAATAGTTTCTTGATCAAATACAGTTCCTACTGGAACAACGATAACACCAGTAACTTCTGTCATGTCTACTACTTCTTTGTCGATAATAGCAGCAAAACTAATTCTAATTGCTTCTTCATTAACTATTTCTTCGCTAATGCTACTAGAGAATGCTCCTCCTAATACATTAACTACATCGTTATTTGTTTTAATGCTATCAGATAATTTAAGTGCTTCTTTTTCTTCAGCAGCAGTGAACACTCCACTTCTGATATCTATTTCTTCAGCAGCACTAGTAGTGTTACTACCATATTCTAAAATAGCATTTCCTTGTTCACTGATGAATTCTCCACCTTCAATATGTAATCTAACGTGTCCATAATAGTTACTTAGATAAGTTTCTATTTGAATAGCAGCTCCTGATGGTTTGATTCCGTTACCATATAAAACTGGATTTTCATTACTTGCTCCTGTAGCAGTAAATGTTCCACCCATGATATTAATTTCACCAGCTTTAATACCAAGTGCAGATCCTACACCTTTAATTTCTACTCCATCTTCGAAATACCAAGTACCATTACCAGCGGCGTAAATAGCACAACCACCTTCTCCAGTAGCGTTTACTTTAGCAGTTCCTTTAACAGTAATAACTGGTGCTTGTTCATGTTTGATATTTCCATTTATTGTAATACCATTTTCAGTAGCATTGATTGTTCCTTCAAATGTTACTTCTACTCCATAAGCATTATAGCTGTCTTGGAATACTGATATACCAGTATCTCCTTCAAGAATAACATCTTTTCCTACATTTAATGCTGAATATGTAGTATTAGTTGGATTTTCTACTCCCCAAACATTTACAGCAACATGTTTTGCATGTTTGATAGTACCTTTACCAATAATATTTAATGTACCACCATTTACAGTAATTGATCTATGAACTGGTTTGTCGGTAGCATCATTCCAAGCTGGATTGGTACTAATTGAAAAGCCATTTAAATCTAAAGTAATAGTCTTTCCATCTTTTACCATTAAATCGCTACTACCACCTTCGTGATTTTCAATGTTAGCAGTAAGTTTAATAGTATCACCATCTGCTGCAGTGGCAAATGCATTTTTAAGTTCAGCATCAGTTCCTGCAGTTAGTTCAGCAGCCATTACACTAGGAACAAATAATGCAATAGCAGCCATTAGAAATAATAATTTCTTTTTCATTTTCTTTTCTCCCTTTCCTTTATTTAGATAGTCTTCCTATCCTTAAATTAATTATAGCATACTTTTAAATACTTTATCAAGTACTTTTTGCTTTTTGGTATGACTTTACACTATTATGACTATTTATGAGTAAGACTTACATAGTAAAGCTGAAGAGACAAAAGAAAAAGAAGAATTACTCTTCTAATACTTCTTTATATTCAGTAATGTCTTCAGTACAAGTAATAAATAAATCAAGTACTATTTTAGTGGATAGATCTTCTTCATTTATTATTTTGATATCATTAATATCAATAATAGTAGAATATTTATCTAGTAATTTTTCTTTGGCTATTTCTATGGCTTTTTTACTAGCAGTTTCCTTAGTATAGATATCATTTATTATTTTGGTCTCATATTCATCTTCATATGTTAAAGAAAAAGGAATGAAATTATTATTAAAAATATATTTAATGTTACGTTCAAAAGTTTTATATTTATGAAAATCAAAGAAAGATATTCTTTTATTTAAAAGATTAAAAACTAATACTTTTTTCTTATTACCAGTATATAGTGTTTCATTATAAATATACGGATATTCTACCCTTATGGTATACCATACTTCACCAGTTATGGTTCCACTAGCAGACTTTTCAATAGTAGTGTTATTAGGCAACATTATTTGTGATGAGATAATAGTTTCCCCTTTTTTGACATAAGTATTGATATTTTTAACTTTTTCTCCAGAATTAGCTATAATTGTCTTAATAACAGCATTTTTACCCGCTACTATATCATATACTTTATCACTGTCTTCCCTTTTATTAATTATTCGCTCCTCTACCCTGACGGTATACTTAGTACCATCTCTAATTATTTCAAGCCACTCAATACTATCTTTATTATCTTCAAGAATCTTTTTCTTTATTTTTTCTATTTCACTATATGATTTTACAAAATGATATTTTCTAATACCATTATTATATAATTCTTCATTCACTAATTTGATGATATTTCTATTAGAATGAATCACTTCTATTTTAAATATCATGTTTGATAAGATATAGATTGTTAATACTCCTACTAATAGGGATAGAAGTAAAAAAATATCTCTTTTAGTTCTTTTAAGTAGTCTTAATCTTCCATAGTACTTAATTACTTTAACTTTATAGATAGTTTTTATTTTTTGGATCTTGGCTAATTCTCGATAATCCACTAACAGGTGAGCTTCTTTATATGATATGGGAATGACTTTTTCAATATTTATATTATTTTTGATTAATCTTCGGATAAAATTGTTGATATTTTTACCTTCTACTTTTATTTTAATACTTCCTCCTAATGTATTTAATATTTTATCTTTCATAATATCATACTCTTTCTACATAAAGGTTA
>CAKPAL010000010.1 GCA_934132925.1 uncultured Bacilli bacterium | reverse complement strand
GGAATAAAAGAAGTATACTATCTAGAAGATAAATATAAAGATACTAAAGAAGTAATCGCTTCTAAAAAAATGTTTGACGCCTGTGATGTTAAATATAAATGTTTAAAAAAATAGAAGATGTCCAAATATTCGACATCTTTTTTAATTACAATTACATATAATTAATTTGAGGTGAAAAACATGGAAAAAGCATATCTAGGAATAGATATTGGAAGTATATCTACAAAAGGAGTAATAATTGACGAAAATAATAATATACTAGCGGATAGTTATCTATATACTGAAGGTAATCCCATAAATGCTACCAAGAAAGTAATAAAAGAATTAAAAAACAAAATAGATCTAACTAAATATAAAGTCGTAGGAGTAGGAACAACCGGATCTGCCAGAAAACTAATTGGTACTTTACTTGGAGCAACGACAATCAAAAATGAAATAACAGCTCACGCTATAGGTTCTATGAGTATTTATCCAGATGTAAAAACAATTTTTGAAATAGGCGGTCAAGATTCAAAAATAATACTAATTGATAACGGAGTAGTAACAGATTATGCCATGAATACCCTGTGTGCTGCTGGTACTGGTTCTTTCTTATCAAGTCAAGCCAAAAGATTAGGTATTCCCATCGAAGACTTTGGTAAAATAGCCCTAGCAAGTGATAATCCCACCAAAATAGCGGCTCGTTGCACTGTCTTTGCCGAATCTGATTTAGTTCATAAATCCCAAATAGGTCACAAAAAAGAAGATATAATAGCAGGTTTATGTTATGCAGTAGTAAATAACTACCTAAATAATGTTGGTAAAGGTAAAAAAATAAAACCCCCTATTGTATTTCAAGGAGGAGTATCTAAAAATATCGGTGTAGTAAAAGCCTTTGAAGATATAACCGGCTATAAGGTTAATGTACCACCATCTTCTCATTTGGCAGGAGCTCTAGGAGTAGCAATATTATCCAAAGCCGAAGAAGAAATAACATTCTCTTTTGATATTGAAGACATCGTCTTTGAAACAAAAGGAATCGAGTGTCAAGGCTGCTCTAATAACTGTGAAATAATTAAAGTAATGAAAAATAAAAAAATAATCGATTCATGGGGCAATAGATGTCCTAAAGGAGAATTAGTTCACAAATAAATATATATATCATATCCTATACTAGGAGGAATATTATGTATGATTTATATCAAATAATAAATGGCGATACTATTAATACAATTGCTAGTAAGTATGGTACATCACCAGAAGTATTAAAAAGTCTAAATCCCAATAGTACTTTTGCAGTAGGAACATACATCGTAGTACCAACTTTAAAAGAATATTTTAATATTTACACTATAAAAAAAGGAGATACTTTATATAGTATTGCAAAAGAATATAATACCGACTATAACTTATTAGCAATGTTAAATGGAATGAAAGTAGAAGACTATATCTATCCAAATACCACTATATTAGTACCAAAGAAAGATATAAAGTATTACTTTACCAAAGATAATGATACATTACTATCAGTAAATAACACTTTAAAAAGTAACCTAAATAATTTATTAAAACAAAATAAAAATATCTTCTTAAGAGAAGGACAACTTATTGTATACAAAGATTATTAATAATAGTCTTTTTTTTATATAACATTATTTAAATAAAAACTAAAGCAAATTTGTACTCTTTTACTTTTCACATATTAATAAATAGTATATATTATAGTGAGGTGTTGATATGAATACAATTACTATTTATGAACTAAAAAAAATAAATAACCCCATAATTATAGATATAAGAGATAATTATTCATATAGTATTTCCCATATTAAAAATGCCATCAATATACCATACTATAATCTATTAAATAACTATTCCCATTATTTAAATAAAAACAAAAGATATTATTTATATTGTGAAGAAGGCAAACAAAGTTTAGAAATAAGTAAAAGACTAAATGCTTTTGGTTATGATACCCTAAGTATAGCAGGAGGTTTTATTACTTTTAAATAAAGTTATTTCATATAATTTAATATGAGAATGATACTGAAAAGAAAAAGAAAGAAAAAAAACAAAATAATAAATACCATCATAATTATTTTTATATTCCTAGTTTTATTCATAATTATCTTTATAAATTATTACTCTAATAAATCAAAAAAAGTCCTAATGGCTTATGCTGAATCAGAAACAAGAAAATTAACTATATTAGTAATAAATAAAGCCATAACAAAACAAATGAGTGATTCATGGGCTAATGATATATTTGATGTTGTCTATAATGATAAAGGAGAAATAATTCTAATAGACTTTAATAGTCAAAATACATCTAAAATATTAAGTACTATGACTAGTTTAATTGAATTAAATTTAAGGGCTATCGAAGAGGGTAAGATAGATATGTTAGAACTACCCAATAATAGTCTAGAAGCCTATGATATGGATTTATTAGATAAAGGAATAATAACCTATATACCTTTTGGTATAGCAACAGGTTCTAGTCTCTTATATAATTTGGGACCAAAAATACCCGTAAAATTATCTTTACTAGGAGATGTTGTAACAGGCTTTTCTACCGATGTAACTGAGTATGGAATTAACAATGCCCTTATCAAACTAATGATAGATGTAAAAGTAGATACCCGAATAATATTACCGATAATTAGTAAAGAAATAACTGTTAATGCCAGTATTCCTATTGCTATGAAAGTTGTACAAGGAAAGATACCAGATTATTATATGAATGGCTTTACCAGTAGGTCTAATATAAGTAACTAAAACTGTCTATTTATTGTAAATAGATAGTTTTTATCTTTACTTATTGCCTTTAATTTTATATAATAAGGGTGCAAGGTGATATATATGAAATTAACAAAAGAAGTAGTAAAAAAAATATCCAGCATTAAAGGAGAACCAAAATGGATGCTAGATTTTAGACTAAAATCACTAGAAGCTTTTCAAAAAAGTAGCAATCCAAGTTTTGGCCCTAAATTAGATATTGATTATGATAACATTACCTACTATAAAGAAAGAGAGAATAATTTAACCGATAATTGGAATAATATTTCATGTGATGTTAGAAATATTTTTGATAATTTAGGTGTCATATCTGCTGAAAAAAAATATTTAGATGGTATGGGAGCCCAATATGATAGTGAAGTAATTTATCATAACATGAATGAAGAACTAAAAAGAAAAAATGTCATTTTTATGGATACTGATAGTGCTTTAAGAGAATATCCAGAATTATTCCAAAAATATTTTAATACATTAGTAAAATATAATGAAAACAAGTTTACTGCCCTAAATGGTGCCGTATGGAGTGGTGGAACATTCATCTATATTCCACCAAATACAACATTAGATAGACCACTTCAAAGTTATTTCAGAATAAATAGCAAAAACATGGGTCAATTTGAAAGGACACTAATAATCGTAGATGACAATAGTACTGTTCATTATATGGAAGGGTGTACAGCTCCTACTTATACAGAAGATTCTCTTCATGCCGCTATTGTAGAAATATTTGTTGGAAAGAATAGTAAATGTAGATATAGCACTGTTCAAAATTGGTCTACTGATGTCTATAATCTTGTTACCAAAAGAGCCATTGTTGAAGAAGGCGGCCTTATGGAATGGATTGACGGTAATATTGGCTCAAAAACCAACATGAAATATCCAGCATGTATATTAAAAGGTGATTACTCAAGTGGTACTTGTATCAGCATAGCAGCAGCATCTTCTGGTCAAATTCAAGATTCTGGTGCCAAAATGATTCACCTAGGCAAGTATACGAAAAGTAATATTATATCTAAATCAATTGCCTCAAATGGAGGAAATGCTACTTATCGAGGCACTGTAAAAATAACCAAAAATGCTATTCACTCTAAAGCCTCAGTAAAATGTGATACCCTAATATTAGATGATAAATCAAAAAGCGACACAATCCCAACAAATATAGTAAACAATAATACATCCTTTATGGAACATGAAGCAACTGTATCAAAAATAAGTGAAGATAAATTATTCTATCTAATGAGTAGAGGTTTAGATGAAGACAAAGCCAAAGAACTAATCATTATGGGCTTCATATCAGCCTTTAGAGAAGAATTACCAACAGAATATGCAGTAGAATTAAATAGACTACTAGCAATAAATATAGGAGATAAATAAATGAAAAAAATACTTGGATTAATATTTACATTAATAATTTTAGGATGTGGAGGTTATTTTATATACATAAATTATATCAAAGATAAAGTACCTAAACTTGTATTAGAAGAAGAAATAAGTACAATAGATAAATACTACATCTATGGTAATCATTTCAATATTGAAGGAAGTATTGATATTAAAGATAAAAACTATGATAAACTTTCTCTTGCTTTATATAATGGCGAAGATAAAGATATAGAAATAACATCTGATACAGATGGTACCGCTATTAAATACTATATATCAAACCTAATAAATGAAGGCTTATATCTAGATAACCTAGATATTGGAACATATTATCTAGTATTAAAAGCAATTTACCCTAATACAGAAGAGCAAGAAAAACCAATAATAAAATATTATGGTTTAAAGAATGATACTAAATATAAAGAAACAAAGTATTATACCTTATCAAAATATAACAATATAATTACTATCAATTCCAATAATGAATATAATACATTACAGTTTATTGTCGAAAAAAATAAAAAAGATAAAAATTATGATGTAACCATCGATCCGGGCCATGGAGGCATGGATGGAGGAGGAGCTTATGGTGATTACAAAGAAACTGATTTCACTATGGATATTAGTAAAAAAATCCAAAAACAACTAGAAGCCGAAGGTATTACTGTAAAACTAACTCATGAAGAAGGAGATTTAGATAAAAATCATACTATGGATGAATATAATACTCATGGTAGAGCTGTTATTCCTAATGAAGTAAAAAGTAAATATACTTTCTCAATTCATATTAATAAGAATAGTAGTACTAAAGTAAAAGGAATTGAAGTATATACTGCTGCTAACATAAATTATGACTTAGCCAAAGATATCGTAAATAATATCACTACTAATACAAGTTTAGCTACTTCTACAAATAGAACCTATAAAATGTATGATGGAATATATACACATAATTTCAGTGAAAGTGAAATAAACGATTCACTAGCAGGTTATGAGAAAAAAGGCTATAAGGCTTACAATGTAACTACAGATTCAAACTACCTATACATGATAAGAGAAACAGGCGGTATTATGACTGGTGCCTATATTGACGATAGTAATCCTGATAAGATAGGAACAAATCCATACTATGATAGTAATATTGGTAATGAATCCTACTTATTAGAACTAGGTTATATATCTAATACTAATGATGTTAAGATATTAAAAGAAGAGCAAGATGCTCTAGCAAAAGCTATAGCAACCTCAATAATTAAAGAAATAAAAGAAAAAGTGTAAAATTTGTGTAAAGTGATAATTTTTAGTAAAAAGATATTTTAAAGACCATTTTACCTAGAAAAAGAAATTTTAACAATTCAAAAGATGTTTTTCACGGCATAACTACCTTAGAAAAACATCTTTTACTAATTTGCAATTAACTATCTCTTTTTGTTATATTCTTTAGCGAAAGGAGGGATATTATGGTTAATCAAATCGTTTTAGTCGGAAGAATAGCAAGAGCACCAGAAACAAAGGTTACTGAAAGTGGTAAAAAATATGCCACTCTTACCCTTGCTGTACCAAGAAACTATAAAAATATTAATGGTGAATATGACACCGACTTTTTAGATTGTACACTATGGTCTTCAGTAGCAGAATCCACTAGCGAATATTGTGGAACTGGCGATATGATTGGTGTTAAAGGTAGAGTCCAAACAAGAATTATTGAATCACCAGATGGCATCAAAAGAAAGAAAACTGAAATAGTTGCTGAAAAAGTAACATTTCTAACTACCGGTTCTAACAACAAAAAAGTAGAAATAAGCGAAGATGATCCAAGCAATCAGTAGTAAATATAGAGTCAAATTAAATATTTGGCTCTTTTTTTTCACAAAAACATAGACATTTACAACAAATTGTTATAAAATATTATTAACAAGGAGATAACTAATTGTAAGGAAGGATATTTAAAATGATAGGTAAGAGGGTTAGAGAACTGAGAATAAAAAGAGGGCTATCACAGCAAGATTTAGGAAATGCCATTGGTGTAACTAAAGTTTCTGTATGTGGCTACGAAAATGGTACTAGACTTCCCAATTTAGAAAAATTAATTTTATTAGCAGACACTCTAGAAACTACTACCGACTATCTGTTAGGAAGAGAAGTTCCAGTATGGAATGACGAGAATAATACATATGTTGGTTCTATTTCTTATGATGATGTGAATTTTATAGTTGAATTAAAACATTTTCCTAGTTTATACAATAAAATCATGAAAGATGTTAAAAGATCTGCAAATATAATTAGCAAAAAGATAAAATAAATGAAAGAAGGAATATTATGTTAGATGTTAAAGATTTATATAAAGAAAGTTATATTGATAAAGAAATAACTATAAGTGGATGGGTAAAAAGCCATCGTAAACAAGCTCATTTTGGCTTTATTGATTTATCTGATGGAACCCACTTTAAAGGATTACAAGTAGTATATGATGATAACTTAGCATGTTTTGAAGAAATAACTAAAATAAAATTAGGAAGTGCTATTACTGTAAGTGGTAAATTAATAAAATCACCAAAAGAAGGGCAAGAATTTGAATTAGCCTTATCATCATTTAAATTAGAAGGTGATTGCCCAGATGATTATCCTCTTCAAGCAAAAGGAAGACCAACTAGAGAATTTTTAAGAGAAATAGCATATTTAAGACCAAGAACTAATTTATTCAATTCTGTATTTAGAGTAAGATCAGTAGCGGCTTATGCTATTCATAAATACTTCCAAGAAAGAGGTTATGTTTATTTTCATGCCCCATTAATAACATCATCAGATTGTGAAGGAGCAGGAGAAATGTTTCAAGTAACTACTTTAGATTTAAACAAAGTAGCAGAAACAGGCAAAGTAGATTATGACAAAGATTTCTTTGGTAAAATGGCTTCACTTACCGTATCCGGTCAATTAGAAGGAGAAACCTTTGCTATGGCTTATAAAAAAATATACACCTTTGGCCCAACATTCAGAGCAGAAAACTCTAATACTAAAACCCATGCTTCAGAGTTTTGGATGATAGAACCAGAAATAGCCTTTTGTGATTTAAATATGAACATGGATATTATGGAAGAAATGCTAAAATATATTGTTAAATATGTTTTAGATAATTGCCCTAATGAAATGGAATTTTTCGATAAGTTTGTTGAAAAAGGCTTAATCGAAAAATTAACAAAATTAGTAAATAGTAACTTTGTTAGAATAGATCATAAAGAAGCTATTAAAATACTAAAAGAAGCCAATGTAAAATGGGAATTCGAACCAGAATATGGAGAAGATATTGCTAAAGAACACGAAAAATATATTACTGAATATTTTGATGGTCCAGTATTTATTAAAAATTGGCCAAAAGATATTAAAGCATTTTATATGAAATTAAATGACGACAACGAAACAGTAGCCGCTGTTGACTTAGAAGTGCCAGGAGCTGGTGAATTAATGGGTGGAAGTCAAAGAGAGGAAAAACTAGATGTTCTACTAAAAAGAATGGAAGAACTTGGCATGAGTAGTGAAGGTATGGAATGGTATTTAAATCTTCGTAAATTTGGAGGTTGCTATCATAGTGGCTTTGGAATGGGTTTTGAAAGATTATTAATATACTTAACCGGAGTAGATAATATTAGAGATGTCATACCATATCCTAGAACTCCAGGTAATTGTGAATTCTAATAAAAAAGAGGCAGTAAAATGAATAGAGAGGAAAAAGAAAATATTAAATACTTTGAAGAAATGTGTGATACCTTAAGTAATAAAAAAATAATGTTTAGAGAGTGGGAAAACTTTTACAAAAAATTAAATGAAGTTATTACAAGCAATAACGATAATGAAAAGTATATAAAATATATAGATGCCCTAAAATATGCCTTTGTTTATTTTGAAGACTATGGCGATGAAAGAAGTTATCGAAAATATATGATGACTCTAAAAACTTTTTCTAATAACAAAAATAGCTAATTAAGGCTATTTTTTTTCATAAAATGGTTATACTAAAACTAAGAAAGGAGTATAAAAAATGAAGAAAATAATTTTATTAGCCCTAATAATAGCAGTTTTATCTGGTTGCGGTACTAATGATAAAATAACATGTACTACTACTAATACAGTAGGAAATTTAACATCTAGTACAAAGTATGCTATCGATTACCGAAATAATGAAATAAAAAAGATTGTCTTAACCTACGATTATAAAGAAACCAAAACAGATGGCGTAGGAACAGGTACTGATGGAACAACAAGTGATGAAGATAATACTGGCGATGGTATAATAGGTGGAGTAGCAGGAAAAGCTTTAGATGATGTAATCGATACTACTACAGATGGTATTCTTGATATAGCAGGTATCAAAACCAGACACAATAGTAGATTTGGTACATATACCAATATAAATGGTTTTACTAGTGATGTAAATATAGATAATGCTGAAAACTATAAAATAACATACACCTATGATTTAACAAAATTATCAGATACAGATATTACAACTCTAGGTATAGATAGAGATTATACAGCATATAAAAATACCTTAACTAACCGTGGTTTAACATGCAAATAAAAATAAATAACTTATAATAAGTATAAATAACACTCTAGAACACTAAGTCTAGAGTGACTAAACAAAATGCTCTCATCAGAGAGTTTTTTCTTTTCTAATGGTTGTTATTTACTAGAAATTGTGATAAAATTATATCAAGTAAATAATATAATAAAGAAAGAAGGAATAATATGGGATATAAAACAATGGATGGAAACGAAGCTGTAAGTAGAGTAAGCTACAAGTTTACTGAATTAGCCGGTATTTACCCAATAACACCAGCCTCTCCAATGGCTGAAAAAATAGATGTATTATCCTCAAATGGAGAAATAAACTTCTGGGGAAATAAAGTAAAAGTAATTGAAATGCAATCCGAAAAAGGAGCTGTAGCAACAATTCATGGCTGCCTTCAATCAGGAATATTAGCTACAACATATACTGCTAGTCAAGGGTTATTATTAATGTTACCAAGTATTTATAAAATGGCCGGTGAATGTTTGCCAGCCGTTATTCATGTAGCAGCCAGAAGCCTATCAACTCATAGTTTAAGTATTTTTGGTGATCATCAAGATATTTATGCAGTAAGACAAACAGGAGCTTGTATGTTATCATCATCATCAGTAGAAGAAGCATACCACATGGCTATGATAAGTCATTTATCAAGTATAAAATCATCATTACCATTTATTAATTTTTTTGACGGTTTTAGAACAAGTCATGAAATAGATAAAATAAAAGAAATAGATTTAAGCAAATTAGAACCATTAATAGATAAGAAAGCTTTAAAAAGATTTAGAGAAAATGCTCTAGCAGGCACTAACACAACTAGAGGAACAGCAGAAAATGATGACATATATTTCCAACATACAGAAGCTAGAAATATCTATTATAATAAAGCAATAGAAAATACTGTTTATTATATGAATAAAATAAATAAAATATGTAAAACAGACTATAAACCATTTAACTATTATGGAGATAAATCTGCTGACAAAGTAATAATAGCCATGGGATCAGTATGTGAATGTATTAAAGAAGTAGTAGATGATTTAAATACTAAAGGAAACAAAGTAGGATTAGTAACAGTTCACTTATATAGACCATTTAGTAATGAATATTTAACAAGCATTATCCCATCTACTGTAAAGAAAATAGCAGTCCTAGATCGTACTAAAGAAGCCGGAAGCAGTGGTGAACCATTATATCTTGATGTTGTAAACGCTTTGCAAAAGCGAAACATCCAAATAATTGGAGGTAGATATGGCTTATCATCAAAAAATACAACACCCGCTATGATAAAAGCCGTCTATGATAATTTAGATAAAGAGATGAAAAATAACTTCACAATAGGAATTATTGATGATATAACTAATCTAAGTTTAACAATAGATTCAAATTATAAAATAAATACCAAAAATTATGAAATGCTAATCTATGGTTATGGATCAGATGGTATGGTATCAACATCTAAAGATATACTAAAAATAATTGGAGATCATACTAAAAAATATGTTCAAGGCTATTTTCAGTATGATTCCAAAAAGAGTGGAGGAGTAACCAGAAGTCATATTCGTATTGGAGATAACAAAATAAGAAGTACCTACTATGTAGATAACCCTAGTTTTATAGTTGTCTCAAAAGATACATATATGTATAAATATGATATCTTAAATAATATTAAAGAAGATGGAACCCTACTATTAAATACAAATCTAAAAGAAGAAGACCTAATAAAAAGCCTTCCTAATAAAGTAAAATACCTTCTAGCAAAAAATAAAGTTAATTTATATACAATAGATGCTTATAAAGTTGTCAACTCTTATGGCTTAAAAAACAAAATAAACACCTGTATGGAGGTGTGTATCTTTAAAATAATGGATATATATAACATTGATAAAATAATCAATATTATGAAAGAAAACAATAAAACAAGATTTATAAGTAAAGGTAAAAAAATAATTGATATCAATAACAAAGTAGTAGATAACTCATTAAATTATCTAAATAAAATAAATATAGATTCATCATGGATTAACCTAGAATACCAAGATAATCAAAAATTAAACTTTAATGAAACAATAAATCTACTAAAAGGAGATACATTACCTACTAGTAGTTTCCTTGAAGTAGCAGGAGGTATCTTTGAAGGTGGAACAACTAAATATGAAAAAAGAAACATAGCAGAAGTTATTCCCAATTGGATACCTGAAAATTGTATTGAATGTAATAAATGTGCCATATCATGTCCACATGGAGTCATAAGACCATTCCTATTAACTAAAGAAGATAACAAAGTAAAATCAATCCCATCAATTATGCCTAAAGATGTAAACTTTACTATTGGCATAAACTATGAAGAATGTACAGGATGTGGCTTATGTGCCGTATCATGTCCAGGAAAGTTAGGTAATAAAGCCATAGAAATGATACCAAACAACAAACAAGATAAAGACTTTGACTATCTTTTAAAGAATAATATAAATGATAAGTATGATAATACTCAAACTAGCAAAAATCTAGCCTTTAGAAATCCAAAATTTGAATATTCCGGAGCATGTGCTGGTTGCGGAGAAACACCATATTTAACAAATTTAACAAGAGTATTCAATGATAATTTAGTCATTGCCAATGCTACTGGCTGTTCATCAATATATGGTGGTAGTGCTCCAAGTTTCCCATATAGTATTCCATGGGCCAGCTCTTTATTTGAAGACAATGCTGAGTATGGTTATGGTATCTTAAATGGTATCAAAATAAAGAGAGATAACATCAAAAAATATATGGAAGAATATCCAAGAAACAAAGTATTTAAAAAATGGCTTTCTAACATGAATAACTACGAAATTTGCAAAGAAGTAGCAAACGAAATAGATTATAAAAAACATCCATATCTCAAAGCCATGGAAGAATACATTATACCAAAGTCAATGTGGATAGTTGGAGGAGATGGATTTGCCTACGATATTGGTTATGATGGAATAGATCATGTCTTATCCAAAACAGATAATATTAATATCATGGTTTTAGATACCGAAGTATATTCCAATACTGGTGGTCAAGCTTCAAAAAGTTCTAATATTGGAGCAGTAGCATCATTTGCCTCAAATGGTAAAAATAACTATAAAAAAGACTTAGCAAGAATAGCCATGTGTTATCCTCATGTCTATGTAGCAGCCTGCAATATCGGCTATAATAGTGAACAATACCTAAAAGCTTTAAAAGAAGCTAGTAGTTATGATGGCCCATCCCTAATTATCTGCTACAGCCCTTGTATAGAACACGGAATAAAAAATGGTATGGAACACTCACAAACTAATGCACACTTAGCAACAGAATGTGGATACTTTATTACTTTCAGATATAATCCTAGTATTGGAAAACTAATACTAGATAGTAAAAATCCTAATTTTGACAAATATGAAGACTACTTAATGACTGAAAATAGATTTGCTAACCTAAAAAATGTTAATAGTAAAAACGCTAATATGATACTTGAAGAACAAAAAAAATGGGCTATAAATAGATATAATTATTATAAAAAGATAAGTGAGGAGTAATATGAAAGAAAAAGAAGTAACACTAAATAATCAAAAAATAAAAATAATAACAAGTCTTCCTAAAGAACAAGTCGAGGACAATAATACAAAGATCTTATTAGATAATACCATCAAATTAGAAAAAATAAGAGAGGAGACAAATAATGCCCAATAAACAAAAAGAATTTCTCTCATATCTAAAAGACCTTTATAAACAAAACCCTAATCTTGAAATCAATAACGATATCATATATAGCGAATTAGCTCATTTTATTTCCTACCAAAATGGTAAATTAAAAAGAGTAGAAAAAAATAATCTAGTTAATGTTCAAGTACAGTTAAACAATAAATATAAAAATAGAGTACTATGTTCTAGTGCTAATTCCGGTTATTTCTTCTTTATAGAAAATAGAATGGGTGCTACAGATGAAAAATTCTATAACAAAATGTATAATGGCATAAAAATGTATATAGCTTGTGATACCACCAATATATATAAAGTCGCCGACTCTTTATTTGATTTTATGTTAAGAGAACATATTGTTACTCAAAGCAAGATATCTAAAGAAATGCGAACAGACTGCTTTGTAGTAAGAGTAAGTACTAAAGAAGAAGCGGAAAAAGTATGTAATTATGTTAATTCACTTAACTATCAAAGTACTATAGTTCCTAATCCTTTTGTATTAAATAATGGTAATGTAGGCATGGCTATTGATGGAAAATTATCATATAACACAATTCTAGCCAGTTTCTTAAAGAATTATTTAATAAGTAAAAGGACTAGTAACACTTTAGATGATATTAATATAGACAACTTAACTAATTATATTAAAAGTGAAGTACTAATGTGTAACACTGATAATTACTATCTATATAACAATTATGGCGTAGATGCCACAAAATATAGTGACTTCATAAATATATCTAATATTATAGTAAATAATTTAAATAATACTTTAACCAAAGAAGAACTATATGAATATCAAAATAATAAAAGTGTTCAAAATGATACCATTGAGTTAAATAACAATAATGATAAAGTATTATATATAATTTATCGTATGTCTACCTATTACGATATAAAATACGTTCATAAAGTATTAGTGGAATATAGTAATTCAGGTAATGTTAATTTATTTACTAGAAAAGATAATATAAGAAATATTGTTATAGATTATTTATCACCAGAGGAAATAAAAAAAGTAATCTTCAAATTAGGAGAAACATCCCTAAAAGAAGCAACTTGCCTAACTGAAGAAAAATATGGTATACTTCAAGCAAAGCATGCCATAACCAAATTTATTCTAACTGGTAGATTAGAAGGCTTTACTAGAAGCGACGATGCTAGAAATAAATTAGGCCTTATTTTGCCAAAGACATGGACAAGTGAAATAATAAGAAACAAATTAAACGAAGAAGAAAAATCAATTCTTGATATGTTTATAGATTTACCTCAAGAGAATAAAACCGCTATAATAACATATATCGAAAATAAAGCCAGAGGAAATCAAATGTTAAACGAAGAACTAGAAAGATTAATTAAACTAATAGATATAATTTCTTCTAATATTTATGAAAGCCTTGTTTATGAAGAAGAAAAAATAACAAAAAATACTGGTATAAAATAACAAAAAAATATACCAGTCTTTTTTTGACAATAATAACAAATTGTGATAAAATATATTTCGTAGTTAAGAAGTTTCTTTTTAATTGACAAATGAAGTGATTTTTGAGATAATTTTATTGTAGAGGTGATTTAAAATGTACAATGATAGGATTACTTTAACAATGCAAGATATTCTAGAAAAAGAGTTCAAAATAGATGCTAGAGGTTATAGACTACAAGAAGTAGATAAGTTTTTAGATATCATTATTAAAGATTATAACGAATATAATAATATTATAAAAACTCTAGAAAAAGAGAAAAAAAATCTAATAGATGAAAATACTGTTTTAAAAAATGAAGTAAGAAATTTAAAATCAAGTATTGAAGCTGCTAGAATAGGCGAAAAAGAAATTACAAATGTTGACTTATTAAGAAGAATATCTCAACTAGAGAAAATTATATTGGGAAAAGAACAACAATAATATATCTGGGTAAATGCTGCATACTTTGATATGTAGAGGAAAGTCCATGCTCGCACTATCTGTGATGATAGTAGTGTTTGTGTTTAGGGAAAAAATAACCTAAAGCAGGTAACTGACGGCTTATCTTTTATCTAAAGGAAACTATGATAAAAGATGTGTAAAAGTGCCACAGAGACGAGTCTATTTAGAAATAAGTAGAATGAAACGAGGTAAACCCCGCAAGCGAGAAACCCAAATTATGGTAGGGGAATCCTAATCTAGAGAAACAGAATCTAGAAGGAATGACTTATGTCATAGATAAATATTTACCGCCTAGAAATAGGTACAGAACATGGCTTATAAGATTTATTATTATTAAGGAGTATTATGAAAAATATTGGTCTGAAATTAAAAGACAAAAGAGAAGAAAATGGTCTTTCTATTGAAGAAGTAGCAGAAGATTTAAAGATGAGACCTAGTCAAATAACAAGCATAGAAGAAGGAAAAACAGAAGACTTTAAAGATGTCTTTTATCTAAAATATTTTATTAGAGACTATGCTAAATATTTAGGACTAGATAGTGAAAAATTACTAGATGAATTTAATGAATATTTATTTGATATCACATCTAAAATTCCTATTGACTTAATAGAACAAGCCAAAAAAGAAAAAAAAGAAAGTAATGAAGCTGTTTCCCCTTATACCAAGGAAACTAACAAAATCAAAGTACCAAAACTAATTATTGGTTTATTTATACTTATAGTCCTAATAGTGGTAGGCTATATTATAGCTAGTAATTATAAAGGAAATGATTTTAGTGATAACAACATTACTTATAGTATAAGGAGATAGTGTAATGAATAAAGCAAATAAAATTACAATGATAAGAGTAATAATGTCTGTTATTATAATTATACTTATGTTATTTCCCTTTGATCAAATGGGAATAGATTTTCCAACTTTCTTAATAGGAGGAAGAATATTAGTTGATTTAAAATATCTAGTTATAGGAGTTTTATTTATAATAGCATCTTTTACTGATTTCCTAGATGGATATGTAGCTAGAAAATATAATATGGTAACTGACTTTGGGAAAATGATTGATGCCATAAGCGATAAATTACTAACAAACTCTGTACTAATTATTTTAGGTTGTAGTGGTAAAATAAATGCCGCTATCGTAGTAATAATCATAGCAAGAGATATTGTTGTCGATTCAATTAAAATGGTTATTGGAAACAAAGGAGCTGCAGTAGCAGCTATACCAATAGCAAAAGTAAAAACAGCAACATTAATGGTAGGTATAATATTGACATTATTCTATAACTTACCTTTTGAATTAATATCACTTCGAATATCTGATTTTCTACTTGCATTAGCAGCAATATTATCAGTAATATCAGGAGTAAAATACTATATAATGGCTAAACCATATTTAAAAGATAGATAATATCTTTTATTTTTAACAAAAAACACGAACAAATGTACCAAAAAGTATTGACAACCAAAAAAAAGTATTGTACAATTATAATGTAATTAAGGAAAGCATATTGAAAGAGAGGAAATTATGGCAAAAAATATCGAAAAAGATTCAGCCTTAGAACAAGTACTAGCTGATATTGAAAAACAATTTGGAAAAGGAGCAATAATGAAGTTAGGAGATCAAGAACATAAAGAAATAGAAGTATCTCCTAGTGGATCAATTAGTTTGGATATTGCTCTAGGAGCAGGTGGTTATCCTAAAGGGAGAATAATTGAAATATATGGACCTGAATCATCAGGTAAAACAACATTTGCACTTCATGCCATTGCTGAAGTCCAAAAAAATGGAGGAAGAGCAGCCTTTATCGACGCTGAACATTCCTTAGACCCAGTCTATGCACACAATTTAGGAGTAAATATTGATGAATTATTGCTATCACAACCAGATACAGGAGAGCAGGCATTAGAAATATGCGATGCACTAGTTAAGAGTGAAGCTGTATCAATAATAGTTATAGATTCAGTTGCAGCTCTAGTACCACAAGCTGAAATAGATGGTGAAATGGGCGATTCACATGTAGGACTTCAAGCAAGATTAATGAGTCAAGCTTTAAGAAAATTATCAGGTTCAATAAATAAGACTAATACAATAGTTATCTTTATTAATCAGTTAAGAGAAAAAGTAGGTGTAATGTTTGGAAATCCAGAGACAACACCAGGAGGAAAAGCCTTAAAGTATTATGCTTCAGTTAGACTAGATATCAGAAGAGGGGAACAACTAAAAACAGGAACTGATGTTATTGGAAATAAAACCACTATTAAAGTAGTAAAAAACAAAGTGGCTCCACCATTTAAAACAGCTGTAGTAGATATCATGTATGGTGAAGGAATATCTAAAGAAGGTGAGTTATTAGACTTGGCCTCTGAACTAGGAATAGTAGAAAAAAGTGGTGCATGGTATGCCTATAAAGGTAATAAGATTGGTCAAGGAAAAGAAAATGCCAAAATATATTTAAAGGAAAACAAAAACATTTGTGATGAAATAGAAAACTTAGTTAGAGAGCATTATGATATCGCCCCTAAAAAGAAAGAAACCAAAAAGACAAAAGAAGTAAAGGAGTAGAATAAATATTCCTTTTTTCTTTTTAATATGATAGAATATATATGAGGCGATTTTTTATGAAAAAATGTTTAGTAGTATATAATCCAAATTCTGGTAAATATAATAAAGAAATAACTTTACCAAAAATCGAAAAAGTATTAAATAGTTATAATTATGAAGTAACAATAGAAATGACAAAATCAAAAGGAGATGCTACCGCTATCGTAGCAAATTATCCTAAATGCGATTTAATAGTTTCAATAGGAGGAGATGGAACTTTTAATGAAGTAATGACTGGTAACTTCAAAAGAAAAGATAGAGTAATTTTATGTCATTTACCATCAGGAACCACTAACGATGTTGGAGCAATGTGGGGATATGGAAAAAATATAATAAACAACTTAAAATTAGCTTTAGAAGGTGAAATAAAAAGAATAGATATCTGTACTATTAATGATAGACCATTTGTCTATTCAGCAGGTTTTGGTAAGTTTATGAATATTCCATATGAAACTCCTAGAGAACTAAAAAAAAGACTAGGACATCTTGCTTATATCAAAGAAGGAATAAAAGATTTCTTTCGTAAAGTAAAATTATATGATGTTAGTTATGAAATAGATGGAGAAAAATATCGAGGTCTATTCTCATTTGCTCTAATTACCAATGCTAATAGAGTAGCAGGCATAAATAATTTTTATAAAGATATTAAATTAGATGACAATAAATTTGAAATCCTATTATGTAATATAACTAAATTAAAAGATATAGTAAAAACATTATATTTCTTTGCATTATATGATGCTAGTAAAATACCAGGCTTCTACTTCTATAAAACAGATAATATCAAAATAAGGTTTAATAGTTCATTAAAAAAACCACTATGTATTGATGGTGAATCATTTGATGATATGAGTGGTAACTATAATATCAAAATAGATCATGATGTTTATGTTCTAATGCCATCAAAAAATATAAACAATTTATTTTGTAATAAAGACTAATTAAAAGCTATTTCGACATCAATATCTTCATCCAAAATAATAATTGTTAAAAATATAATACCACTAATCAACACTAGCAAACTTGCAATAAAAGAAGCATAAGTTAGTGTTTTCTTTTTTTCTGTATCAGTAGCAACAAGTTTATTAATACTATCATAACTACCTTTGGTAAAATGAAAATAAACTATTACCAAAATAGTAAAAATAATAATCATCAAAGT